>CAMBYR010000006.1 GCA_945872375.1 uncultured Blautia sp.
TTAAGCCTTTCGGTCCAAGTACACGACCCAGACGACCTACAACACCCATCATATCCGGAGTTGCAACTACAACATCAAAATCCAGCCATCCTTCGTTCTGGATCTTCGGAACCAGTTCCTCTGCTCCAACGAATTCTGCACCTGCAGCTTTTGCTTCTTCAGCTTTTGCATCTCTTGCAAATACAAGAACGCGAACCTGTTTACCTGTTCCGTGCGGCAGAACAACTGCACCACGAACCTGCTGATCTGCATGACGTCCATCACAGCCTGTACGGATATGAGCTTCGATGGTCTCGTCAAATTTAGCAACTGCAGTTTTCTTTACAAGGCTGATAGCCTCTGCGGTATCATATAATGTTGCGCGGTCAACTGCTTTTGCAGCTTCCACGTATTTTTTTCCTCGTTTCATTTCTATAACCTCCTGTGGTATTGGCGGGGATTTCCCTCCCACTTCCTATTTTGATTAATCTACTACTTCGATTCCCATGCTTCGTGCAGTTCCGGCGATCATGCTTGTAGCTGCTTCGATGGATGCTGCATTCAGGTCTTTCATTTTCAGTTCTGCGATTTCCTGAACCTGAGCTCTGGTTACTTTTGCAACCTTGTTCTTGTTCGGTACGCCTGAACCGGATTTGATGTTAGCGGCTTTCTTCAGAAGAACGGCTGCTGGCGGAGTCTTGGTTATGAAGCTGAAACTTCTGTCTGCATAAACAGTGATAACAACCGGAATGATCATACCATCCTGATCTGCTGTTCTTGCATTAAACTCTTTGGTAAACTGTACAATGTTTACACCATGCTGTCCAAGAGCCGGACCTACCGGTGGTGCTGGGGTTGCTTTGCCAGCCGGAATCTGTAATTTAATATATCCTGTTACTTTCTTTGCCATTGTCGGCACCTCCTATGTGGTATTGGCGGGGGTGTTTCCCTCCCACTATAATGAATTACCTTTTTGTTACAGTTTTTTAATGTCTGCGAAACTGATTTCTACCGGCGTTTCGCGGCCGAAAAGCTCAACGTTGATCGTTACTACGCGCTTCTGCATATTGATTGCTGTAATAACGCCCACGGTATCCTGCCATGCACCTCCGGTAGCGACTACCTGATCGCCTTCTGCGAAATCAACAGAAACCTCTGCATCTGTGATGCCCAGCGGAAGCATTTCTTCCTCTGTAAGCGGCACAGGCTTGGATCCCGGTCCCACAAATCCGGTAACGCCTCTGGTGTTGCGGACAACGTACCATGTGTCGTCATTCATAATCATGTTGAGCAGCACATATCCCGGAAACAGTTTTTTCTGAACCTGCTTTGCCGTACCGTTCTTCATCTCTACAACTTCCTGCAGAGGAACACGGACTTCCAGGATCTGGTCTTCCAGGTGGCGGTTCTCGATTGTCTTTTCAATGTTGGCTTTTACCTTGTTCTCGTAACCTGAATAGGTATGAACAACGTACCATTTTGCTTCTGACATACAATCACCTTTATCCTTATTTCATTAAAAGATTGATGACTTCCAGAATACCTGCGTCCATGATACTGATAATTGTTCCCAGGATCACGGTAATCACAACAACTGCTGCAGTCTGCTTCATCAGAGTATCCTTATCTGTCCAGACAATCTTTTTGAATTCTGATTGAAGTCCCTGAAACCAACTTTTCTTCTGGCCTTTGCCAGCAGATTTTTCCTTTTCTTGCATAGCCTGACCTCACAATTTCCGTGAGTAACTATCGAATAGTTACCTGGTGATTATTTTGTTTCTTTGTGCATTGTGTGTCTGTGACAGAACTTACAATATTTCTTGGTTTCCAATCTCTCAGGATGGTTTTTCTTTTCCTTTGTCATATTGTAGTTACGCTGCTTGCACTCAGTACATGCTAATGTAATTTTAACGCGCACAACTTCCACCTCCAGTGTTTTCATTTAACCGGTCTTTCCGCTATCCCCGTCCACGTATCCGTTCATTTTCGGGCATAAAAAAAAGACCTAACTTCCATGTCGCGTGTCAATTTTACCACAGGAACCCACACCACGTCAAGCCCTTTTCCCCAATAAAACCGGGATATCTCATATTTTTTACGCCCAATTCTCAACGCAAACCAGCGTGGCCAAAAGGGGAGCGCGAGGGGAGAGCGGCCTTCGCCACTCTGAGCACTCCCCTCGCACCCTCACCTTGCCTTCCCAAGATAAGCAGCCTTGACAGATTCATTCTCTGCCAGCTCCTTTCCTGTTCCGCTAAGCGTAATCGTTCCGGTTTCCATAACATAGCCGTGATGTGCGGCATGAAGTGCCATGTTCGCATTCTGTTCAACCAGGAGAATCGTCTTACCCTGCTTATTGATCTCACGGATGATATCAAACACACCCTGCACAACGATTGGCGCAAGGCCAAGGGATGGCTCATCCATCATAATGATCTCCGGGCGGCTCATAAGAGCACGGGCAATGGCAAGCATCTGCTGCTCGCCGCCGGACAACGTTCCGGCAAGCTGCCAGTTACGTTCTTTCAGTCGGGGAAACAAGTCATAACACCAGTTGATATCATCTTCCAGATTATCTTTACGCATGTATGCACCGATCTTCAGGTTTTCCAGAACGGTCAGGTCCGCAAAAACGCGACGGCCCTCCGGCACCAGGGTAATTCCCTGACTCACGATCTGCTCCGGCGTCTTTCCCGCAATTTCCTTTCCATTCAGCATGACACTTCCGGATGCAGGCTTCACCAGACCAACGATTGAGCGAAGCGTGGAGCTCTTTCCTGCACCATTGGCTCCGATCAGGGTCACGACCTCACCCTTTGGCACCTGAAAACTGATATGCTTTACGGCCTTGATTCCGCCGTAGGATACACATAAATCCTTTACTTCCAAAATATTACTCATCTACGGCACCTCCCAGATATGCTTCAATAACCCTCGGATTATTCTGAACCTCTTCCGGTGTACCTGCTGCAATAGGCTTCCCGAAATCCAGCACATAAATTCTGTCGGAAATTTCCATAACCAGATCCATATGATGCTCGATCATGAAGATCGTCATGCCGAACTCATCACGAATTCTGCCGATAAACGCAGTCAGTTCCTCTGTTTCCTGCGGATTCATACCGGCAGCCGGTTCATCCAGCAGCAGAAGGGTCGGTTCTGTCGCCATCGCTCTGGCGATCTCCAGACGGCGCTGTTTTCCATAAGGAAGAGAGGTAGCCATTTCATCCTTCACATCCTCAAGCCCCAGAATACGCAGAAGGTCCTCTGTCTGCTTCCGCATCTCGGCTTCTTCCTTTCCGTTCAGATGAAAGGTAGCTGTAAAAAGATTGCTGGTTCTTCTTAAGTGCTTCGCAATCAGAATATTCTCAAACACTGTCTGACTCTTAAACAGACGGATGTTCTGGAAAGTTCTGGCGATTCCCATCTTTGTGATCTTATCCGGAGTAGGTGCCAGAACAGAACTGTATTTGCCGTTGTTCTCCCCTTTGTAAAGCTTCTTCATCTTTCCCTGAGGATGATTCTCAATAATTTTTGTTCCGTTGAAATAGACAGCACCATTCGTGGGCGCGTAAACGCCTGTAATCACATTAAAAGCCGTTGTCTTTCCTGCACCGTTAGGACCGATCAGAGAAACGATTTCTCCTTTATTTACTTCCAGATTCATGTTGTCAACAGCTACAACGCCGCCGAACTGCATGGTCACATTTTCTACTTTCAGCACATTAGTCATTGGAGTCCCCTCCTTTTGCTGCTTTCTTCTTTCTCGTAAAGAAGTTATAGATACCTCTTACAGAGAATTCTTTCGTTCCCATAATACCCTTTCGGAAGAAGAGTACGATAATCATAATAATAACAGAAAAGACTACCTTTCGGAATCCCGCACGCAGAAGCGGTACATGAAAATCTCCGATATACATATCGCTGTCCAGGAAACGAAGGAGCCACTCGGAAAGGATGATAAACAGGAAAGAGCTGAGACAGCTTCCCGTTACCGATCCGATACCGCCGATTACGACGATCAGAAGAATTTCATAGGTCATGGCGGACTTAAACATCGATGCCTGAATGGTCGTCTGATACATTGCCAGAAGGGCACCGGAAATTCCGGCAAAGAAGGAGCTTACCACAAAAGCAATTCTCTTATGATGTGCCAGATTGATTCCCATGGCTTCTGCTGCCACCTCATCATCACGGATAGCTTTGAAAGCACGTCCGTAAGTGGAATTGATCAACATCACAATAACGGCAATACAGATTCCGGAAACGATAAACGGAAACAGCACGCTCTTAAAGGTCGGATAACTCTTTAACAGGTTGGAACCGTTGGTAACAGGGCCCAGCTTATCCCACTGAAAAATCGCACGGATAATTTCTGCAAATCCCAGAGTCGCAATAGCCAGATAATCGCTTTTCAGCCGGAGCACCGGAAGACCGATCAGATAGGCAAAAGCTGCAGCTACAATACCGGCAGCCACAAGCGCCACAACGACCGGAACCGAAAAATGAATAATTCCGCCGTCATAATACATGTAAACAAACTCTCTCTGCTCCGCAGGAATCGTCAGAATTCCATATGTATAAGCGCCAAGGAGCATAAAGCCTGCCTGTCCCAGAGAAAACAATCCGGTAAAACCATTTAAAAGGTTCATGGATACAGCCACAAGCGCATAGATCGCTCCTTTTTTCAATACCGTAAAAATCATTGCGGTAGACGGTATGGTATGTTCCATCACATATAATACAACCAGCAACGCCACGATCAGGGAAACGTTTATGATTGTCTCTTTTTTCTTTGTCATAATCACGCCTCCTTATTATACTTTGTCCGTGGCTTTTTCGCCAAAAAGACCTGTTGGTTTAAAGATCAGAATCACGATCAGCAGGGCAAAGGTGAATGCATCCGAGAATGTGGTCCATCCCATACCCTTGATGATATTTTCACAGATACCGATAATAAATGCTCCGATGACTGCTCCCGGAATGGATCCGATTCCGCCGAATACAGCCGCAACGAACGCTTTCAGACCCGGCATGGCGCCGACTGTTGGAGTAACGCCGGTATAGTTTGTAAAAAACAGAAGACTTCCGACTGCTGCCAGGAAGGAACCGATAATAAACGTCATGCTGATAACGGAGTTGATCTTGATGCCCATTAACTGGGATGTTTCAAAATCCTTGGATGCTGCTCTCATTGCCATACCGATTTTTGTATATTTGATAAGTGCCACCAGCACAATTACCAGAATGATCGTCAGGAATGGCGTAATGACGGTAACCCGTTTTGTACTTGCGCCAAAAACATTTACGACATCGCTGATCCAGGGAATCGGCGGATACTGCTGGGAAAGGCCGCCTGTGATATACAGGGCCAGATTCTGCAGCAAATAGGAAACACCAATGGCAGAAATCATAATGGACATTCTGGGCGCCTGACGAAGAGGTTTATACGCTGCACGCTCAACCAGGAAGCCGAGAATGACCGTTGCCACAAGAACAATGGGAATTGCAATATACACCGGAACAGATGCCGACAAATATACCATCATCAGGCCCGCGACCATAAAAATATCACCGTGGGCAAAGTTGATCAAACGTAAAATACCATATACCATGGTATATCCAATGGCAATCAGCGCATACTGACCTCCAACGGAAACACCCGCAAGCAGATATGGCAGATTCTTACTGAACCATTCCATGAAAATCCTCCCTTAACCTAAAATGTCGAGGCGGGAAAAACCCCGCCCCGATCTTTATTTTTTTATAATTGCCCGATATTTGATTATTCTTCTACCTGCTGAGCTCCAACAAGATCCCATGCTCCTGTTTCTGTGTTTGCACTCTTTACATAAGCGGTATCTCTTACAGCATCACCGTTTTCCTGATCGAATACGACTTTGCCGCAAACGCCTTCATACTCAACTCCCCAGAGAGCCTCGTTTACTGCTGCCGGATCTGTGGAACCAGCTGCCTTCAGAGCCTCCAGAGCTACATAGTATGCATCATAGCCCATTGCGGATACGGCTGCAACAATGTCATCTCCGCCGTTGTTTGCTTTTGCAGTAGAATCGGAATTGATGTACTCTTTGATTCCTTCATCAAATTCTGCATTACCGCCTTCCTGATAGAAAGTGGTTACATAAATCTGAACGTCTTTTCCTTTTGCTGTATTTAATACAACGTTGGAATCCCAGGTGTCACTTGCCAGAAGCGGCATTTCCAGTCCCTGTGCTGCTGCCTGCTCAATGATCAGAGCTGCTGCCTCAATGGAAACCGGTGCAAAGAATACGTCTGCTTCTGCGTTCTTTGCAGATGCGATATAGGATGCAAAGTCGCTGTTTCCTTCCTGGAAGGTTTCTGCTACAACTTCACCGCCAAGAGCTTCAAAAGCCTTTGTAAAGTAGAAGCCTACACCTGTGGAATAATCATCGCCAAGCTGTGTAAGAACGTACGCTTTCTTTGCTTCGAAGTTTTCGTTTGCAAAGTTTGCAAGTACGGTACCCTGGAACGGATCCAGGAAGCAGATACGGAAGTAATGGGTATTGCCCTGTGTTACCTGCGGATTGGTGCAGGTTACACCCATTGCCGGCACGCCGCCGTCTTTGAAAATATCAGATGCAGCGATGGATACGCCGGAGCCATAGGAACCAAGTACGATGGATACACCGTCGCTGACAAGCTGAGCTGCTGCGGATGGTCCCTTGTCTGTAGAAGATTCATTATCTACGATATCAAGTTCTACATTATATTCCACTCCACCGATCTCTACGGTTGGAGTCAGGCTGTTTGCATACTGAATACCAAGAGTTTCCTGTTTTCCGCCTGCACCATTGTCTCCGGAAGCCGGCTCATAAACACCGATTTTCACAGTGTCTGCTGCAAATGTCGGAACAGCGGTGACTGCTACCATAGCGGCTGCCATGATTACGGATAATAATTTTTTCTTCATCTCTTTCTCCTCCTTGTTTTCTCTGGAAAGACATTTGTTTTCATCTCTAAAACATGTCTCAGATTATACCACGCTTTTTCACGTTAGGCAAGTAAATGGCTGAATTTTTTTTATATATTTCAAAATCGTGTGGAATTATTATAAATATATGAACTTATCACTTTTTCTTGCCAATTCCTTTTCGTTACGGTATGATGATATGGTATCGTGAACAAAGCAAAATATCTGGTACAGGAGAATAAATTTATGATAAAACGCTTCAGAATGGATCTGAAAAAATACTGGAGATACTCCATCTATTCTGCCAGATCACAGCTGAAATCCGAGGTTGCCAATTCCTATCTGAACTGGCTGTGGTGGATCCTTGAACCATTTTGCTTCATGCTGATCTACGCATTCATTTTCGGCGAAGTTTTCAACGCAAAGGAGCCCTACTTCCCCATTTTTATTTTTGTGGGAAATACCATGTGGATCTTTTTCAGCAAGACCATGAACCAGAGTGTACGTCTGGTAAAACAGAACAAATCCATTGTTTCCAAGGTCTACCTGCCCAAATATATCCTGCTGGTCACCAAAGTAATGGTCAACGCATTTAAAATGGCCGTTTCGGCAATGATCATCGTGGGAATGCTGATCTTTTATCGGGTGCCTGTCACCTGGAATGTCCTCTACGCCATTCCCCTTGCCGTTACCCTGATTCTGGTCTGTTTTGGTCTGGGCTGCTACCTGATGCACTACGGAGTTTTCATTGAAGACCTTACCAATATCGTCAGCATTGTACTTCGTCTGCTTTTGTATCTCACCGGTATTTTCTGGGATATCATGAAAAGGCTGCCGGCACCTTATAATATGTATGTATGCCGGCTCAACCCTATCGCCTTTCTGATCTCCTCCATGCGTGACTGCGTGATTTACGGACAGACACCACACCGGAAGCTTATGCTCATCTGGTTTCTCATTGGCTGTCTGATCAGCGCTCTGGGCATCCGCAAGATTTACAAAAATGAAAACAGCTATGTAAAGGTGATTTAATATGGAAGAAAAAAATGCCATTGAAGTGCGGGATCTTGTGATCAGTTACCGCAACCTGAAAAAGACATCCCTGAAACAAAGCCTCTTCCGCCTCCGCAGACAAAAAGCGGATAACTTTGTGGCAGTCAGGGGAATTTCCTTTTCCGTAAAAGAAGGCGAAATCCTGGGGATCATCGGCAAAAACGGCAGCGGAAAATCCACCACACTGAATGCCCTGGCAGGAATTTTCTCCCCTGATTCCGGCGAGATCGACCTGAAAGGACACAGCATTTCCCTTCTGTCCATCGGAGTAGGCTTTCAAAAGGAAATGACCGGACGGGAAAACATCATGCTTTCCGGAATGCTTCTTGGTTTCAGCAAGGAAGAAGTCAAGGCAAAAGAACAGAAGATCATTAAATTTGCCGAACTCGGCGAATTCATCGATATGCCGGTGCGCACCTATTCCAGCGGTATGTACTCCAAGCTTGCCTTTTCCATTACCGCGATCCTGGAAACAGACATTATGCTGATCGATGAAGTTTTAAGCGTAGGCGATCAGAAATTCAAGAAAAAAAGCTACAAAAAAATGAAAAAACTCATATCGGACGAACACCGGACTGTCGTGATCGTTTCCCACAATATCAGCACTCTGCAGGAATTGTGTGATACTGTCATGTGGATGCACGACGGTGAGATCCGCCGTATCGGCGAACCGGAGTCGGTCCTGAATGAATATGTGGATTTTATGGAAAACAGCTGAAAAGCCATCAAAAAAGGAGACACATCCATATGATATGGACTGTCTCCTATTCTTTTCCAGATAAATTCCAAACCCGGCATATCACCTGCCCAAGTTCATCCACATCGTGTCCGGCATCCCGGACCTCCACACTTCCCTTTTCCCTGTCAATCGCTGATTTGCTGTATTTCTCAATGATTTCGCTCCATTCTTCCAGAGGCGCATCAATATCCACAAAACAGCACTCTCCTGATTTCCTGGTTTCTTCTGAAATCGTATTCGTCATAATACATGGCAAGCCGGTAGCCTGCGCTTCCAGAGCCGTCACACTGAGCCCCTCATAATTCGACGGAAGCAGAAACAGGTCCATCGCCTGCATCAGTTCACTCACATGATCAGAGGTACCATACAGAATCACCTTATCCGCGATCCCGTACTCTCCGATCTGTTTTTTCACATCATCAACAAGCTCCCCGTCGCCGATCAAAAGCAGTACCGCATTGGGGATGTGTTTTTGCACTTCATGAAAGATATCAATCAGCAGTTTATGATTTTTCTGATAAGTAAATCTTCCCACATGTCCTATCAGAAATTTATCGCTGCATTTTAATTTCTGCCTCCATTGTCTCCTGATCTCGCTGTCGTAGGCAAACCTGGATATATCAATACAGTTTGGGATGACAACAAAATCTTTACAAAACAGAAACTCTCCCGCATCCTTCCCGCATGCCGCCGGCTGCGTCACCACAGTTCCAAGTAAAGGTTTTAAAATTTCATGGATCACCGGATGTCTGGTCACGGTGTTGTGGCTGTGCGCAATCCTGGTTTTCACGCCGCATATCTTTGCCACAAACAGGTCCACCGCCATGGTGGCACTGTTTCCATGAATATGAACGATATCGAATTTTTCTTTTTTCAGCAAACGATATAAATAAGATACATAATTCCTGACATCAAGTTCCCTGTCCGGACCTTCGTAGTACGATATATTTCTTTTCTTCAGTACCCCGTAGAATTCAGGTATCGCACCCTTCCCTAATAATACAGAGATCTCGCATTTGTCCTTTGGCGCATGATCAATCAGCGAAAGCAGCACTTCCGAAAGACCATCATATCTTAAAATACCGGTTGATATTTGTAAGATTCTTTTCCTCTTCATCGGACAATCGCCTCTTTTTTTATGAAAACTTTCGTAATCCGGCAGCTCCCCACCTGATTACATTAATTCCCGCAGCAACAGGATTTTCCTTCAGATAGTTTCTGTAAAAATGATACTGTTTTTTTATCAGCTTTCTCTTATTTCCTGTGGTACTGCTGCTCAGCACACGATAATCCGCCAGAATTTCCGGATTCCCATATGCCTTGTTTTCGAGAGCCACAATATCATACCAATACGCATAATCATCGCGAATACTCTTTAATTCCTCACGAAGATATATTTTCCCATATCGCGCTGTGTCATATAATCCTGTCAGGCAGCCGATCTGGTTCATAACCTTCATTTCTTTTGTAGTGATCACTTTCTTTGCATAAGTGGGCCTCAGAATCTCCCTGGACCTTTCATCAATTCTCCTGTAGGAACAATATACGATCACAGCATCATGCTTTTTCATATAAGCAAGCTGTTTTTCCAGAAAGTCAGGATGCCACAGATCATCAGCATCAAGCAGTGCAATATACTGTCCTTCCGCGCGGCGGATTCCATTATTTCTTGCAGCCGCAGAACCCGCATTCTTCTGCTGCACCAGGCGGATCCTGGAGTCTCTGGCTTCATATTCGCGGACAATATCCGCAGAATGATCCTTCGATCCGTCATCAACAACGATCATTTCCCATTCCGGATAGGTCTGAGAAATGACAGATTCAATTGTTTCCCGCACATACTCTGCGCCGTTGTAACATGGTGTGATAATGGATACCAGCCCGGTTTTCATCTATCTTTCTCCTCCGCTTCGGAGCTTTTCAGAGCATTTGTCTGATTTTCGTTGACTCCCTCGGACGCATCCTTCTGGAAAAAGATCTTTACCGTCATCAGCATCAGCTTCAAATCCAGAAACAGGGAGAAGTTCTCAATATAAAACAGATCCAGTTTCAGTTTATCATATGGTGTGGTATTGTATTTTCCATAAACCTGCGCATACCCTGTAAGTCCGGCCTTTACCTTCAGGCGGTAATCAAATTCCGGAATCTCCTTCTGATATTCCTTCATAATGCATTCCCGCTCGGGCCGGGGCCCAACCAGAGACATATCTCCGATCAGAACATTAAACAGCTGGGGCAGTTCATCCAGATGGAGGTTGCGCAGCACCCTGCCTACCGGCGTAACCCTGGAATCATGTCTGGACGCAAGACGGGCGCCATGTTTTTCAGAGTCTACCCGCATACTGCGGAATTTACAGATTTTAAATGTCTTGTAATCCTTTGTCAGGCGATCCTGAAAATAAAATACCGGTCCGCCGTCATAGCATTTGATCAGAAGCGCAATCAGCAGCATCAGCGGAGATGTAATGATAATCCCGGCAATAGAAAAAACAATATCTATCAGACGTTTCATGGCCCTCTGGTCCACCGTAAGTCCCATATTTCTGGACAGCATCAAAGGTGTATCAAACAGATGAAGCCGGTCGCTTCCCGTCAGAATTACATCTGAGATCTTGGGACTGAAATAGCAGCGAATGGAATGAGAAAAACAGTATTTCAGATATTTGTTTCGAAGTCCGGAAGGCAGATCCCAAATGATGACGCCTTCGTAGTCCTCCAGCATCCGAAATATTTTCTCTTCTCCTTCATCCACATGCACCTTGCCGCTGATATCATATTTATCTTTTCTGGAATTCATTTTCTGGATCAGATCTCCGGGATCCCGGTCTCCGTAAATCACCAGCAGTCTTCTGGCACTGTATATGCGCGAATAAATGGCTCTCGAAGCCAGAATCCATATAATAATCAGACCAATCTGCAGTGCTGTCATCTCCAGCATTTTTCCTGCCGGCAGAAACCACCGGTTGATCAGTGTGATCTGAAAATACACCACAACATTGGTACAGACTGTCGCAAGCGTAAGCGAATAAAATACGTCGATCCTTTTCAGGTAACCAACTCTCAGCCCGCCGTACATTCTGGAAAAAAGCACATCCAGCAAAGCGTAAATAGCAATCAGTGCCCAGTTACCCTTTCTCCAGAACGGCTCAAAGATCAGCATCCGGTAATAACTATACCATATATACGCAAAAACAACTGTCTGCGCTGCTATGATCAGGAAATCCAGACAAAATACGATCAGGCGTTTATAGTCCTCTCGTTTACTCACAAAATCCCTCTTTTATCTATTTTTTCATGGTTTTGTAATAATCTTTCTATAGTTTTTTTATTATAACGCAAAATATTCACTTCGTCCAGTCATTCTGATAACCTTATTTATCCTCCTTGATTTCTGTCTGCTCTTCCCCCTTTTCAGCCCGCGAAAGGAACTGCTCCTGCGTCCGCTTTACAGTCTCTGCAAACTGCTCCTGTTTCGCCTTTACATTCTCCGTAATCTGCTCCTGTTTCGCTTTCACGTTCTCCGTAAACTGCTCCTGCCTGGCCTTTACGTTCTCCGTGATCTGCTCCTGTTTCGCCTTCACGTTCTCTGTGATCTGCTCCTGTCTGGCCTTCACATTTTCAGCAATTTTTTTCTCCTGCTCACGGGCCGCCTGCAGAAGCGCCTCCTGTCTTCGGCGGAGATTTTCCAGCACCACTTCGGGGCTGACCGTCAGATTCGGGTAAGCATCCCCGATACGGCGAAGAAGCAGCGATTTATTGTGAAGCAATATCCGTACCTTTGTACTGACTTCCTCGGAGTTATCCGCATCCACCCCGTCAATTTCCTCCCGGACAAGATGAAACAGCACATGCGACGCAATATAGTCGGCAACCATTACCACAATGATCAGGATCGCCAGAACATATACGGCCCAGTTGGGGAGCTTCCGAACTTCCCGGAAGAAAACAGGGTTCAGCCATTTAATAATCACGATTCCGCCAAGCCCAAAGAGAATCAGGTTTCCGATCCAGATTCTTCCATGAAGATTCATGGGCTTCTGGCTGTAATCCCACCACCTTGCATGGAACAGCTTTTCCATGTACCAGCTTACAAAATATTCCAGTGCCCCGCATACGACAAAGGCTGCCAGAAAAATATCCGAATACCGGCTGTCCCTGCCCACGAATCCATATAAAAGTACCGTCATGGCCACTGCCCCGCTTCCATAGATCGGGCAGTACGGCCCAATCAGAAATCCTCTGTTAATAAATCTGTGATACTGCCGGAATTTCAGGATGACCTCCATACACCATCCCGCCACAGAATAAACAAAAAACTGAATGATCAGTTCCGAAACAAGTCTGATAATCGTTTCTTTCATCTGACTTTATCTCTCCTCCTATCCTCTCAACACATTACTTTGCACTTACTTTTTTCTCCATATTGCTGTCCAACATCATATCATATTTCGTTTCCCATGAAAAGCACGTGAATTAACTGGTAATTTTTCACAAATTTACAAATCCTTTTCGAATTTTTTTAAATAAGATACCATTTTTTTGCACAAAATTGTGGAAAGATTCCAGAAATAATTGTATAATATACTCATATAAAAGGAAAGTGAGGGTTCACCATGAAACAAAACAATATGTTAGCTATGATTCTGGCCGGTGGCCGCGGAAGTCGTCTGCATGATCTTACCAATAAAGTGGCAAAACCTGCAGTTTCTTACGGTGGAAAATACCGTATCGTAGACTTTCCGTTAAGCAACTGTGCCAACAGCGGAATCGATGTTGTCGGCGTACTTACACAGTACGAGTCTGTTCTTCTCAACAGCTATGTAGCTGCAGGCCGCCGCTGGGGTCTGGACACCAAGGACAGCGGTGTCTATGTACTTCCGCCTCGTGAGAAAGCAGATGCAAATCTTGATGTTTACCGCGGCACTGCCGATGCGATTTCTCAGAATATCGACTTTATCGACAGTTATGATCCGGAATATCTTCTGATCCTTTCCGGTGACCACATTTATAAAATGAATTATGCAAAAATGCTCGCATACCACAAAGAGCACAACGCTGATGCCACCATCGCAGTTATCGGTGTTCCCATGAAAGAAGCAAGCCGTTTCGGTATCATGAACACAGACGAAACAGGCCGCATCGTAGAATTCGAGGAAAAACCGGCTCAGCCGAAGAGCAATCTGGCTTCCATGGGTATCTACATTTTCAACTGGAAGCTTCTTCGTAAAATGCTCATTGCCGACATGAAGGATCCGGATTCCAACCACGACTTTGGAAAAGATATCATCCCGGCACTTCTGAATGACGGAAAGAAACTGGTTGCATGGCAGTTCAAAGGCTACTGGAAAGACGTTGGAACCATCGATTCCTTATGGGAAGCAAATATGGATCTTCTGGACAAGAAAAACGAACTGGATCTTCACGATTCCACATGGAAGATCTACACGGAAGACGTATCCGCACTTCCGCAGTATATCGGACCGGACGCAACTGTTGACCGTGCATTTATCACCCAGGGTTGCCGCATTGAAGGTGATGTAAAGAACTCTGTTCTTTTCACCGGCGCAACCGTTGGTGCAGGTGCAAAAGTCATCGACACCGTTCTGATGCCCGGTGCTGTCGTAGAACCGGGAGCTGTTGTTACACGCGCACTGGTTGCTGATGGCGTAAAGATCGGCAAAGGTGCTGTTGTCGGCAGCGCTGACAGCGAAAACATCCTGCTTGTTGCAAAGAATGTTAAGGGGGTAGAATAAGATGAGCAAAGCATTTGGAATCGTTACTTCATCCGGAACTCATATTAAGGTAGATGGCATGCAGGACTATCGTCCGATCGGCGCTTTCTCCTTCATGGGAAGATACCGCGTTATTGACTTCCCGATCTCCAACATGAGCAACAGCGGCATCGACCGTATTCAGGTTTACGCAAGAAGAAAACCGCGTTCTCTGGTAGAACACCTCGGAACCGGCCGTCATTACAATATCAACTCCAAGCGCGGCAAACTGCAGGTGCTTTTCTCCGAAACAAGCTCTGCAAATGATTTCTATAATACAGATATCGCCGCTTTCATGGAAAATATCGAGATCATCGAGAGAATGCAGATTCATCAGCCATACGTAGTGATTGCACCGAACTACATGGTTTACACACAGAATTTTGACACTCTCCTGGACACTCATATTGAATCCGGTGCAGATATTACCCTCCTTTACCACAAGGTAAACAATGCAAGAGAAGCTTTCCTGAACTGTGACATCCTGAACCTGAACAAACAGAAGGGTGTGGAGTCCATTGAGAAAAACCGCGGTACCGCAAAAGAAAGAAACATTTTCATGGATACCTATATCATGAAGACAGAGCTGTTTGTATCCCTGATCAAAAAAGCTCAGAAAGTTTCCTCCGCTTACACCTTACCGCAGATCGTCAATATGGAATGTGAAGAACTCGACGTTCGCGGCGTTGCACATCGCGGATACTTCGCAACCATTACCGATTTCAAGAGCTACTTTGATGCAAACCTTTCTCTGATCGATTTTGAACAGGCTACCGACCTCTTTGATCCGGAATGGCCGATTTACACCAGAACCACAGATTCCTGCCCTACTCAGTATTTTGAGGGCGCATCTATCAAGAATTCCGTTGTTGCCAACGGCTGTCTGGTAGAAGGAACCATCGAAAACTCCGTAATCGGACGTGGCTGCCAGATCAAAAAAGGCGCTGTTGTTAAGAACTGTGTTATTCTTGCACAGGCTGTTATCGGAGAAGACGTACATATTGAGAACCAGGTGGTTGATAAATGGGCACAGGTTCTTCATGTAAAAGAAGTCGTTGCTGATCCAGACAAACCGGGTTATATCAAACGTGACGACACTATCTGATCTGTCATAACATCAAATGGGCTGCCGCTTCTGCGACAGCCCATTTTCTCTGTTTCGTATTCACAGCGGCAAATCCGCCATATTTCATCCAAGTCCGGCCAGCATTCCCACCGTATGTACCAGAAATGCACAGATCCAGGCCACCAGACACTGGCCGATAACGATATACAATGCCCATTTGCCTCCCAGTTCCCGTTTCACCGAGGCAACAGCCGCCACACAGGGCGTATACAGAAGGCAGAACACCAGCAGTGAAACAGCTGCCAGCGGAGTCAGAAGTGCCAGAATCGCATCTGTGGTCCCGAACAGAATGGTAATGGTGGAAACCACACTTTCCTTTGCCATAAATCCGGTGATCAGAGCTGTGGATATTCTCCAGTCTCCAAAGCCAAGCGGTTTGAAAACAGGAGCAATGATTCCGGATACCACCGCCAGAATACTGTCCTGAGAATCTGTAACCATGGCAAGATGCGGGCTGAAGGTCTGTAAAAACCAGATCACGATCGTTGCAACAAAGATAACGGTAAATGCTCTCTGAAGAAAGTCCCGCGCTTTTTCCCAGAGCAGCAGAACCACATTTTTCGCCCCCGGCATCCGGTAATTCGGCAGCTCCATAACAAAGGGAACGGCTTCTCCTCTAAACAGGCTGTTTTTAAAGATCAGTGCCACAAGAATTCCCACAACAATTCCTGTCACATAAAGAGCGATCATCACAAACCCGCCGTATTTCGGGAAAAAGGCTGCCGTAAAAAAGGCATAAATCGGAAGCTTCGCCGAGCAGCTCATAAACGGCGTCAGCAGAATGGTCATGCTCCTGTCTCTGGCGGACGGAAGAGTCCTGCTGGCCATAACACCCGGAACCGTACAGCCAAAGCCGATGAGCATAGGCACAATGCTTCGTCCGGAAAGTCCGATCTTTCGAAGAAGTTTATCCATCACAAACGCAACTCTGGCCATATATCCCGTGTCTTCCAGAAGAGACAGGAAGAAAAACAGAGTTACAATAATCGGCAGGAAACTGAGCACGCTTCCCACACCGTTAAAAATTCCGTCGATCACAAGGGAATGGATGGCACTGTTTACATTCCAGGATGTCATCAGCGCATCCGCATAATCCGTCACACACCCGATCCCGGCTTCCAGGATTCCCTGAAGCCATGCTCCGATCACATTGAATGTCAGGAAAAAAACAATTCCCATGATGCCGATAAAGCACGGAATCGCGGTAAATCTTCCGGTAAGGATCCTGTCTATCCTGCGGCTTCTGGCATGCTCCCGGCTTTCCTTTGGTTTCACGACCGTTGCATCCACCAGCTTCTGAATAAAGTCAAAACGCATGTCCGCAATGGCCGCCGCACGGTCTACGCCGCGCTCCTCTTCCATCTGGCGGATAATGTGTCCCAACATCTGCTGTTCATTTTCAGAAAGGCTCAGGCGATCCAGAATCACCTGGTCTCCCTCCACGATCTTTGTGGCGGCAAAGCGCACCGGGATCCCTGCTGCCTGGGCATGATCTTCGATCAGATGCATCACGCCATGGAGACAGCGGTGCACAGAGCCATCATGCTCATCTTTATCACAGAAATCGGTTCTTCCGGGACGTTCCTGATATTTTGCCACATGGAGAGCATGATTGATCAGCTCCTCCACACCTTCATTTTTTGCAGCCGAGATAGGCACCACCGGAATTCCCAGCATTTCTTCCATCTCGTTGATTCGGATGGAACCGCCGTTTCCGCGGACCTCATCCATCATATTCAATGCCAGGACCATGGGAACATCCAGTTCCATCAGCTGCATGGTCAGATAGAGGTTTCTCTCGATATTGGTGGCATCCACGATATTGATAATGCCTTTTGGCTTTTCATCGATAATAAATTCTCTTGTAACGATCTCTTCACTGCTGTAGGGCGACATGGAATAAATTCCCGGAAGATCCGTGATCTCCGTATTGTCATGGCCCCGGATCACACCCGTTTTCCGGTCCACCGTCACGCCCGGAAAATTTCCCACATGCTGATTGGAACCGGTCAGCTGATTAAATAATGTTGTCTTTCCGCAGTTCTGGTTTCCGGCAAGTGCAAAACTAAGCACGGTTCCCTCCGGAAGCGGATGCTCATCCGCTTTTACGTGATATTTTCCTTCCTCACCAAGGCCCGGATGACTGGCTCTTGGACTGCGTCTTTCCTCCGAGACTCCCCAGTCGCGCTCCCTTGCCTCTGTCACCGGCCGAATGCCGATCTTTTCCGCATCAGCCACGCGAAGAGTCAGTTCATATCCATGAAGCCTCAGTTCCATGGGATCTCCCATAGGCGCATATTTTACCAGTGTGACCTCAGCGCCGGGAATCACGCCCATGTCGAGAAAGTGCTGCCGCAGTGCACCTTCCCCGCCTACAGAGGTAACCACCGCGGTTTTTCCTATTTCCAATTCATTTAATGTCATGGCTTACAGCCTCCTTCTCATCTGTAACAGGTTATCACTGATTATAATGTTCTTTGCGCATTTCATCAATCACTTTTTTTGCTTCCTCAGAAATATCTCCCGGATCCTTTGCAGGTTTTGCCAGGAAAAATCCCTGAAGCAGATCCACACCCATGGAAATCACGCATCTTGCTTCCTCCGCTGTCTCAACACCTTCCGCAACAATGTATTTTCCCCGCTCATGGGCGTAATTTACGATATATGCCATAATTGCCTGCCTGTCCGGACTGTTATGGATATTATTTACAATGGCAATATCCACCTTGATATAATCCGGAGAAATAGACAGAAGCAGCTTCTCACTGTTGTACCCTGTTCCATAATCGTCCAGTGCGATCATACAGCCCAGACTATGGCAGCGTTTCTTCTTTTCTTCCCAGAATTCCCTGTTGATCCGCTCCTCTTCCGTCAGCTCGATCACAAGCTGCCCAAGGTAAGGTTCAAAGCGTTCAGCAAATTCATCCTCCTTCGGCACAGACATCCGCTCATCCGGAAGAGAATTCAGAAACAGATAACAGTCACTGCCGATCGCCCCGTTTTGCATATGCTCCACAAATGCCTCCGTGGCAAAGAACATGGTATACTCCTCTATCAGATTCAGTCTTCCGTCTATCCGGGCGGCCTCCAGGATCTCCTTCACCGACCCAAGTTCCGCAACATCCGGCCGCATCAGAGCCTCCCATGCAAAAATCCTTCCGGTACGCGCATCCACGATCGGCTGAAATACATAGTGAAATGCATGCTTCTCCAGCATTCGGGTAAGCGCGGCACTGTTTTTCTGCTGAATATCCTGATTTTCAAACTGTTCCCTGTCAAATTCCTGTATCTCGCCTTTCTGTGTTTTTTTCACACGATACATCGCATAATCCGCATACTTGAACAGCTCTTCAAAACAGTTTCCATCTTCCGGATACCAGGATACCCCTCCTGATGCCCGAATATGCCTCTGAATTCCATCGGGAAGCTGGATTCGTGTGTTTCTGAGATTGTCAATCAGCACACGGATCTGCTCTCTGATCTCCTCTTTTCTTTTACGTCCATACAGAAATACAATAAATTCATCACCGGAAATCCTGGCGTAAAGCGCCTGTTCCGAAAAGCTTTTCCTCAGAACACCGGCCGCCTGCATAATGTACTGGTCACCATATTCATGACCGTATGTATCATTAATATATTTCAGATTATCCAGATCCAGCATTAAAAACGCGCCAATTCCCAGTTCCTCCGGAGCCCACTGCAGAATTTCCTCCAGTTTTCTCCGGAACGCCCTTCGATTGTAAAGGTTTGTCAGCGCATCATGGTCTCTTTCATGTTCCAGCATCTTCTTTTCCAGAAGAGCCTGTGTAACATCTTCCGCCAATCCATAGCACTGTCTGTCATCTTCTACCACACGAAGGCGGATATATTTTTTCCCGGAAGCATCCGGAATGCCGAAAATATAGCCGTTCACGCCTTCATCCGGTTCCAGATAATAAGGGCTGAGCCTATGCATGACGTTGTTGAAAATCTCCGGAGTCATTCCGGTCTCATCCACATCTTCCATTCCAAAAATATGGAAAAAATGCTCCGTCAGAAACAGCGTATGACTGATCTTGTCAATCTGAAAGCCTGTCATACGGGCACTGGCCATCTCAATGATCCGCGAAAAAAGATTTCCGCTGTCCAGCATATCCCGGCTGAGTTTTTCCACAGCCTCTCCCATCTGGTCGATTTCCAGAATTCCGGTGGGACTTAAATGTACGTACGTCCTGGGATCCTTATTTCTGATCTCCTGGGAAAGTCTGGAGACAGGACGCTGAATCACATAGCTGATCAGCAGGCTTCCAAGAATACCGATCACAAACGTAACCACGATTGCCATGAACAACGCTATGATCAGCTTATATACAAAGCTTCTCATCGTCTGGCAGGTAAGCCCTCCGACCAGAACCCATTTCTGCTGTGAAAAAGGCCCGTTTACATTGTATATTTCCAGAGGTTCCTCGTGAAAATAATATCGGGAGGAGTCAAACCGAATCACTCCATCTTTCCGAAAGCCCTCTTCTGTGATGGTTCCGGATCCAAAAGAATTTTCATAAACTCCTTTTTCCCCTGTCTTCGTGGCAACAAAGTAGGTGCTCTCTCCATCTTCGTCCAGTTCCTGATATGGAAGAAGACTGCAGAGGTATTTTCTGGTGATATCGATACCCAGAACACCATAAACGGTTCCATCCTCCAGAATCAGCGGAACAGAATAGGAAATGACTTT
Source organism: uncultured Blautia sp. (assembly GCA_945872375.1). Taxonomy (GTDB): domain Bacteria; phylum Bacillota; class Clostridia; order Lachnospirales; family Lachnospiraceae; genus Blautia_A. Next base: position 20,332 of record CAMBYR010000006.1, read on the forward strand.
TTTATCTTCTCCTTCCAGGGAATAAGGGGCGCTCCAGTACCCCATGTCCTTCCATTCATACCCTTCCGTGTTTTCATAGGCGATCTGGAACGGATAGTACAGAAAATCATAATATGCCCTGTTTTTTTCCCGAAAAGCAAACTTCACATTCCATGACCCGTCTGTGGCAATATTATAATTCTCCACCACAGAGCGGGGGGAACGCAAAATCAGAACATCCTCTCTTTTTCTGGATGGTCTTGCCGTAGGATCATCGTCCCGCAGATAAATTCCCGGTTTGTTGTAATAAATGCCTTCTGCCATGGATTCTCTCAGATCTTCCGTATTCAGAACGATAAACGCACCTGTCACACGATTGCTGCGCATCATTTCAATCAGAGGATTCACCGACTGTTCCATCAGAACCGCACAGTTTTCAGAGCTGTCGTCCAGTGTTTCCAGCTCTATCTTTCCATTTTCCAGCAGGATCTCCGTTATCTGGTTGATCTGATCCACCGTGTCCTGCAGGTTTATCCAGTCATTGATCATCGTGCTTTCCAGATAATTCTTCCGAACAGCAACCGTACTGTTTATCACCGCTTCTTCATTTTCATTCGTTTCCCTGATCAGCCCCTGTCCTAATATGGTACAGACCAGGATCAGTATTTCCAGAATGACCAGCCCCATCAGAGGAATCAGTATTTTACGAAAAATCGGCTTCTTTTTCATATATGTTCCACTCTTTCTGTTATTTCACCAGTTCTTCCATCTGTCTGCAGATCTCTGCATACCATTCCTCAAAATGCTCGTCTGTGTCATACATGGACACCGCTTCTTCTCTCGAAGTCCCTTCGCTTCGCATTCTTTCAATTTCCTGACTGTCAGCCGCTGCAAGATCTGACATACTGTAATTCATAAGTTCTCTGACAGAACCGGCGTTTCTGGTAACCGGCGAGGTATAAAGCGTATTGCCGTTTACCGTACTGACGGCCGCCTCCAGTGTCTTTTTCACAGACTCGGTCACTTCCGTCTCTTCCATGATCCTGTCCATATCATTTGCTTCTTTTTTTACGGGCAGATAGCCGGACGCCAGACAGAATCGAATGTTCTGTTCCGGTTCTGTGAACCATTTCAGAAATTCCACACATGCTTCCACTTTCCTGTCGGATCCTTTTGTTACAACCATTCCTGCCCCCTGCTGAACAGCAAATGGTTCTCCGTCCTCAAACCGGGGCGCTTCCAGAACACTGCTCTCGATCGGATAACTTTCTTCATCACTGAGGATCACCTCTTTCGGGAAAAAGCTTGCACTCGCAGAAGATCCCACGAAACAGATCACGTTTCCGGTTCTTACATCATCACTTCGGAATTTTCCCACCGCACTGAAGTATCCCTTAATATATGGAACATAATAATTATCCCAGAGCTTCCTTGCCACGTCCTTTGGCAAACTGAGAATCATTTTCCCATCGTCATCCACAGAAATGATCTCTACTCCAAACTGTCTGGCTCCGATAAACATATAATTTGCCATGGCATCTCTTCCGAAAAATGCCTTTCCATCATCCTCTTCCGGAGTGAGGCTGTCTGTCCACTGATAATACTTTTCTGCCGTTTTCGTGACGCCCTCGATGGTCCTCAGATCCTGGATGTCTGCACCCGTGGCCTCGCTGAACTTATCCCAGTCCGTCTGATTCAGCATAAATATTTCTGTTGCCTTTGCCACAGGAAAAATCTTGATCTCCCCTTCCCTGCCAAGGTTTCCTTCTTCCAGATAGCTGTCCACATACTCTTCTGTTTCTTCCTTTGTGAAATAGCTGCTGATATCCTGAATAATTCCATGCTCATCAATGTTCATCGCAGTATCCGCGTAAGCGGCGAATATATCCGGCACTTCTCTCGCGCCTACTTTTTTCTCTGCCGCATCGATCACATCCTCCTCCAGATCCGAAATACTTCCCTCACTGGATACATTTATGGTGATTTTCAGTTCCTTTCCTCTTCCCTGATTAAATTCATCAACAAGCGTCTGAAAAGATTCCTGCTGTGCACCGGAATAATAATTCCAAACATTCAGCACGATTTCCTGCCTGTCCGCTGTCTTTTCACCTGCCCCGCATCCTGCTGCCATCACCGAAACAACAGCCAGCATGGATATCATTTTCCAATTCCGCATTTGTAATCCCCCATAAGAATTCAATATTTTCCGTCTTTTTTATATTTTATCATATTATTCAAATAATTAATATCTCTTTCTTTTTTCCGAAAATATTATTTTTTTGTAAGAAAGAACCGTCAAAAATGACTATTGATTTTTCAGGAAAAATCTGTTTAACTAATGTGGTAACAACTATCGATAATTTTTTATAGACGGGAGCAGCCATATGAGTACAGAAATGAAACCTATTAAAGAGGGAAAAGTCAGAGAAATTTATGATAACGGTGACAGCCTGATCATGGTGGCAACAGATCGTATCAGCTGTTTTGACGTTATCCTGAAAAACATCGTAACCAAAAAAGGAACCGTACTTACCCAGATGTCCAAATTCTGGTTTGATTTTACAAAGGACATCCTTCCAAACCACATGATTTCCGTTGATGTAAAGGATATGCCGGAATATTTCCGGAAGCCGGAGTTTGACGGAAACAGTATGATGTGCCGCAAGCTGAACATGCTTCCTATTGAATGTATCGTCCGCGGCTACATTACAGGAAGCGGCTGGAAGAGCTATCAGGAAAACGGTACTGTCTGCGGCATTACCCTTCCGGAAGGCCTGAAAGAATCCGACAAGCTGCCGGAGCCTATTTACACTCCTTCCACCAAAGCAGAAATCGGTGATCATGATGAAAATATTTCCTACGAGCAGAGCATTGCGCATCTGGAAAAATACTTCCCCGGCAAGGGAGAAGAATATGCTG
>CAMBYR010000007.1 GCA_945872375.1 uncultured Blautia sp.
ATCATCCACCGCTTCTATTATGAATATGCGGATGACGCTACCAGCTCTCTTCAGCGGGATGTCCGTGCAGGAAAAACAAACGAGCTGGAAACCTTCAGCGGCTATCTTGTGCGGGAAGCAGGCCGTCTTGGTGTACCCGTCCCTGTTTCTGATCGAATGTATCACGAGTTGAAAGAACGAACCGGTTCCTGAATGCGGACCGGTTCGTTTTGATATCATTTATAGTACCCAGATCTCCTCATTGTACTGGCGAATGGTACGGTCAGAGGAGAAAAATCCTGCCTTGCTGATGTTTACCAGCATCTTTTTCGCCCACGCTTTTCTGTCTTCATAAGCCGCATAAGCCTGTTCCTTTGCTTCCACATATGCTTTAAAATCAGGGAATGTCATAAACCAGTCTTTGCTGCAGAGTTCATGATGAAGCCGCTCCAGATTCTCTCTGGAACCTACGGAAAGCATGGAATCGCTTACCAGGAAATCCACTGCTTCCCTGATATCCGGATCCTTTTCCAGATACTCCCAGGGCTTATAATCTCCGCGTCTGTACCGCTCAATTACTTCATCCGAAGTCTCCCCGAAGATAAATATATTCTCTTCTCCAACCAGCTTAGCAATCTCCACATTTGCGCCATCCATGGTTCCCAGAGTCAGTGCGCCGTTCAGCATGAATTTCATGTTTCCTGTTCCGGAAGCTTCTTTGGAAGCCAGCGAAATCTGCTCAGAAATATCGCACGCCGGGATCAGTTTCTCTGCCAGTGTCACATTATAATTCTCCACCATGATCACATTCAGATACGGACTTACCTCCGGATCATTGTTGATGATCTCCTGCAGACAGAGGATCGCATGGATGATATCCTTCGCAATGGTGTAGGCCGGTGCGGCCTTTGCACCGAAGAATGCGGTAACAGGTACCGTCGGCTTTTTGCCGGCTTTAATTTCAAAATATTTATGAATAAGATAAAGCACATTGAGCTGCTGACGTTTGTATTCATGAAGACGTTTTACCTGAATATCAAAGATGGAATCCGTATGAATCTCCCATCCCTTTGTATCCTTCAGATATGCCGCAAGCTCTTCTTTTTTCACGCTTTTCACATCAAGAAAACGTTCCAGAACCTTTTCATCCTCCACAAACTGGCCCAGCTTTTCCAGCTCCGAAGCATCTGTTTTCCAGCCCTCTCCGATCAGATCGGTGATTATTTCAGACAGCTCATGATTGCAGGACATCAGCCAGCGGCGGAATGTAATTCCGTTTGTCTTGTTGTTGAATTTTTCCGGATAAAGCTTATAAAAATTATTTAATTCACTGTTTTTCAGAATCTCTGTGTGCAGATAAGCCACGCCATTCACACTGTATCCGTAGTGAATATCCATATGGGCCATATAAACAAGTCCATGATTGATAATATACGTACTTTCATCAGATACTGTACTTCTGACACGATTGTCCAGTTCCCGGATAATCGGCATCAGCTGGGGAACCGCCTTTTCCAGGAAGGAAATCGGCCATTTTTCCAGTGCCTCCGCAAGGATCGTATGATTGGTATAAGCACACATGGAAGACACGATCTGAATAGCCTCATCCATCAGAATCCCCCGTTCGCAGAGCAGGCGGATCAGCTCCGGAATCACCATCGAAGGATGTGTATCATTGATCTGAACCACTGCGTATTCCGCAAGGTCATGGAGATCAGAACCACGTTCCACAGCCTCGTCCAGAATCAGTCTGGCTGCATTGCTGACCATAAAATACTGCTGGTAAACGCGAAGCAGACGGCCTTTATCATCGGAATCATCCGGATACAGAAACAGTGTCAGATTCTTCCCGATTTCTTCCTTATCAAAGGCGATGGTATCTCCCACCATGGAATCATCCACCGATTCCAGGTCGAACAAATGAAGCTTTGTCGTGTGGTGATTGTAGCCAATGACATCTATATCATACAGACGGGACTGCACCGTCATGCCGCCAAACTGAACGGGATAACAGGTGTCTGTTTTTGTCAGCCAGCTGTCCTCTGTAATCCACGGATTCGGTGTTTCTTTCTGCAGATGATTTTCAAATACCTGCTTAAATAACCCATAATGATAATTCAGACCTACGCCCACACCGTTTAATCCAAGGGTCGCTATGGAGTCAATAAAGCAGGCTGCAAGACGTCCCAATCCGCCATTTCCAAGAGATGGCTCCAGCTCCAGTTCCTCGATTTCCGCAAGGTTTTTGCCGTTCTCCTTCAGTACCTGGCTGACCTGATCATAAATACCCAGATTGATGAGATTGTTGGACAATAATTTTCCAATTAAAAACTCTGCAGAAATATAATAAACACGTTTTTTTCCGCCCTGAATCTGATTTTCGGATGCTTTTTCCTTAATCAAATGCAGCAGGGTGAGGTATATTTCTTCATTGCTGCTTTCTGCGATCGTTTTATTCAGTTTTGTTTCAATTTCCTGTTTTATTTCCATCATGATCCCTCCATGAACGTATTCTTATCGGGTTGCAGATACAGTATAACCTCTCCGGAAAAGACTTTCTTCCTGAATCCATGCAAAAACTGATAGGATTCTATCAAAATTACTATTGTCGGAGCTCCGTCTTTTATTCTATAGTATTCGTATGAATATACTGGAATTTGAAAATTATCATGAAAAAAAGGAGCACAGCAAGGAAGGCTTTTCCTATAATACATATTTATGCTCCATTCCGCTGGATTTTAACCAGGTTCCTGTTCACTGGCATGAGGAATTTGAACTCATTTATATTAAAAAAGGGAAAGGAAGGATCACGGTCGATTTCAAACAGTATGAGGTCTCCTCTCAGGATCTGATATTTATCCTGCCGGGCCAGCTTCACGGAATCCGTCAGTACAGGGATGAAGGTATGGAATATGAAAATATCATTTTTCATCCGGATCTTCTGATGCCGAAAAGAGCAGACTGTTCCTATACGAACTTTCTGGAACCGCTGCTTTCCGGAAAGGTGACGGTTTGCAGTCTATTCACACCCTCTCAGAGCTTTTACCGGGAGCTTGTCGGTCCGATCAATGCCTGTGATGAGATCTGCAAAACTCATCCCAGCGGCTATGAAATGTATATAAAAGGGATGCTGTTTCAGTTTTTCTTTTATCTGGAAAAATACGGAGTACAGGAAAAAACTTCCGCTGATAACAGGCAGAATACAGATAAACTCAAGACGGTTCTGAAGTATATTGAAGAGCATTATAAAGAAAAGATTTCTGTCGCCTCAGCAGCCAGCCTGACAGGCTATTCTGAGTCACATTTTATGCGCTATTTCAAGCAGTTGATGGGAGTTTCATTTGTAAGCTATCTGAACGATTATCGTCTCATTATGGCAGCCAGGCTTCTGCTGTATTCAGAGGAATCCATCATGGAAATCGCCTTTGATGTGGGTTTTGAAAACCTGTCCAATTTTAATCGTTTCTTTCGAAAAAAGTACGGCATGACACCACGACAGTATCGTCAGGAGCATTGAATTACGCGAGAAAAAAGGGACGCCCTTCGGCGTCCCGGATCCATTTCTATTCATTTAAAAATGCAAAAGGCTCTTCATCCTTAAGAAAATGCATCAGCATATAGGCACACATGATTGCTACATTTTCCTCTTTCAGAATTCTTTTTACCTCTGCTTTATCGGCAATGACTACCTCGATTTCTTCGCTGTCCTCCTGGGCTGCTGCGCTGATTTCACCGCTGGCATACCCATAAACGGTTGCACAGGATTCGTCTGTCATACCGATGGTGGTAAAATACGGTTTTTCATAGGATGCATCCACTTTCAGCGGCGTCAGTGTCAGTCCCGTTTCTTCAAAAACCTCACGCACTGCACTGTCATGAAAATCCTCTCCCGGTTCCACCAGTCCTGCCGGAAATTCATAGATATAATCCCCGATCGTATAGCGGTACTGGCGAATCAGCACTACATGATCTCTTTTCTCACCGTATACGCTGAAAATAATCACACCGTCCGGATTATTTTTTCCGGTTTTCAATTTCAGATCGCTGATGCTTTTTGCCCTGGATGCCACATAATAGGAAACAGGCGTCTGATGGACACTGGTTGCATTGACATGATACAAATTGACAAAACGGTTATCTGTCTGTTTTTCCACACTGTGAATGGTTCCCATGATTTCCCCTCTTTTATCAGTCCCCCTTCAGCACCACACGAATTCTCTTGTAGATCAGAAATACAATGATTGCTGTCAGAGTGTATTTGAATAAATTAAATGGTACAATGATCATAATCACAAAGCCGAGCAGGCTGTTTACAGAGCTGTGTACGGCTGTTCCCATTTCGATAAATGCCTCGATGGGCATTCCGAATGCCTTTCCATACATCGGAAGCAGAACAAAGGCGTTCATGAAGCATGCAACAACGGTGGTGAGGATAATACCTGCTGCCATTCCGATCACTGCGTGCTTTCTGCTCTTTTTATGGTGCAGACGATAGATGACACCTGCCGGTACCACAAAGGCACAGCCCATAACAAAGTTTGCCACATCTCCTACTCCTGCGGTAATCGTTCCTTTGGTTACCAGATGCACCAGAATTTTTACCAGCTCCGTGATGATTCCCGCAACAGGGCCCATGGCAAAGGATGCCACAAGCACCGGAATTTCCGAGAAGTCAAGCTGATAAAAGGATGGTGCCAGGAAAGGAAGGGGAAACTCCAGATTCATCAATACACCTGCTACTGCGCCCAGCATGGCGATCTGCGTGATCGTCCTTGTGCGGCTTCTTTCCATTACATTTCCACTTCTTAATACCTGTTCACTCATACTTTTTCTCTCCTTTTCAGAATTTTTTTACCAATACGGATTCTCCTGATTTTCCGTATTCTTTTGTAAAAGAAAATTCTGCGCCTGTACTGCTTCTGCCAAAGGAGACGCAATACAAAAAAGACCCCGGAAACATTTCCGGGGTAATGAGCACGTATGATAAACTGCGTGTTCTTCTCTCATCCAGACTATACTGTCGGTTTTGGAATTTCACCAAATCAGCCGCCTATGCGGGTCGCGGACTGTACCGCCGGTAGGGAATTGTGATTTCCTGTCACTCACCCTGCCCCGAAGAATTTTCTTTTCTATCGGGTATTATAACGCAACAGGTGTGATATTTCAATAGGTTTGGAGATATTTCTTCCTGTTATATCCTATTCTTTATTTTCGCAATTCTTTCTGTTACACACTCAATGATCATGCAGGCATCAATACTGTATGTCATACTGTCAAAGCCACGTTCAAATCCATCCAAAACGCTCTGCATTGTTCCTGCATATAAAATACAGGGCTTTTCCGCCATTTTGCATACCCTCAGAATATCATCCAATGCCTTCTGAAACTCCGGCAATTCAAATTTACCCGGAATCCCCATCGAAATTGAGAGGTCATATGGACCAACAAATATTCCATCCACTCCTTCCATAGAAACGATCGTCTCGATATTCTTTAATGCGCCTACGGTTTCACACTGGGGAATGATCATCGTATCCTCATTAATTTTTTTCATTACCTCCTCAGGGGAACCCGGAATATCTGCTCCCCATCCATCTTTTCTGCTCGGACAGAATCCACGGTTTCCAATAGGATAGTATTTCCCATAATCAATAATCTCCCGAACCTGGTCCACCGTACTTACATTGGGGATAATCAATCCCTGTGCGCCTACATCCAACAGCTTCAGAACAGCCGGTCTGCTGATTTCCCTCACTCTGGCAAACGCTCCTATTCCCATTCTTTCTGCCGCCCGAAACAGAGCTGCGCTTGTCTCCGCTTCTGCCGGCGAATGTTCATTATCAACAATGATATAATCAATTCCCGTTCTTCCAAGACATTCTGCTACAATTGCACTGCCTGTCCCCAGAAACATGCCTATCGGCTTTTCGCCCTTCCTTAATTTTTCTTTTACGATATTATTCATTCTGTTTCACCTTCACAAATCAGATCTCATCAATAGTATCTTCGGCAGCATTTCATTTTACCGGGCAAAAATAAGATTCCGGAGAATGGATGCCGTCTTCCTTCGCAATTGCTGTAAGATTTTTTTCCAGATTGGAAGGAATATCGATCCCTCTTATCAGATTTTCATTTCTATTTGTAAATTCGATTTCTCCCGGATAGTATACCTTCTTTCCATCTGCCGCCGGAGTCGCATGCAGATACTCGATCAGATGATCCACATTGCTTCTGAATGCATCTTCTGTTCCAAATAAATCTGTTCGCATAGCCCAGAAGCAATAGCTGACATTGTTGATCTTATCCGTCTCCACATTCAGACTCCTGATTTCTTTTCCGATTCCATTTCCGGAGAGACATGCTGTCATGGCTTCAATCATAACAGCCAGACCGTATCCCTTATGGCCGCCAAACGATGTCAGATACAGCGCTTTTTCCGGATCTGTTGTTTCCCATCCCTCTTCATCCACCGCACAGCCCGGCGGAAGCTCTTTGTTTCTTAATTTATAGTCAAACAATTTTCCCTGTGCGATCGTGCTGGTCGCCACATCATATAAAATACCGGGATACTTGTTTGCAGGTACATAGATCGTTATTGGATTTGTCCCCAGTGCAATATCCTTCCCGCCAAATGGAACTACCAGCGCTTCCGTATTCGTCATGTTCATTACAATCAGATCATCCTGCCCTATCTGTTCTCCCCAGTACCCGCCGGCTCCATAATGCCCGCCATTTCGTACCAGAATAAATGCCATGCCATTTTCCAACGCCTTTTTTCGACAAACCATTGCCGCCTCATGCGCTGCAACTATGCCCATTGCCCCTTTTCCATCTATGAGAGCAGACACCGCTGTTTCTTTTACAATTTCCGGCCTGGCATCTGCTTTCGTGCCTCCTTTGCGTAAACGTTCCACATAATTTCCGATTCTTAAAAAACCATGGCTGTCTCTTCCACATAAATTTGCATCCATCAGCGCATCAGCCGTAATCTGCGCATCTTCTTCGCTCATTTTTTCGCAGACCAGAATTTTTACAACCAGATCCCGAATCCTTTTTGCATCATATCTTGCCATTTTTTCCTCCGTAAAAATACGCTGCTGCCATATTCCGGCAGCAGCGTACCTTTTTATTTTGCTTCACATACAGTTGATACACCATCCACGGTTACCTTCGTAACCTCCATGCCTTTCAGCTTTCCAAATTTCTCGATGATGGAGCCTACATGCCCAATTGTCAGAGATGCATGGTGGGACGGGCCTGCCGTAGACCAGTTGCGTACAAATTTACATACATCTTTTCCAAAATAAGCACGGGTACTTGTATTTCCATTCTGCGGTGTCCAGCCATCCTGGCTCTCCCCTTCTGCATATACAAGTTTATATTTGCCATTTTCTCCCTGCGTAACTGCAACCAGCGTGATCGGGCCATGTTTGATGGAAAATTCTACAGATACTTCTTTTCCTCTCTTTCCATGACGGATACCAAGTCCTCTGATTCGTGGTTTTCTGTCACTGATACGAATATCATGAGGTCCGTCATGACCCACCATCAGGATATCAAGATTGTAATCAAGACTGTTGAATTCAGCGAATGAACCTCCTCCGCCAATCGCGCTTGTCAGGTACATTGCAATCGCAGTCTTCATATCTGCTTCTCCGGCCATTGCAATACCGCTTGTTGTCATAAGCGAATTTCCAATGCACATGTTGGATGCCGTTCTTTCGTAGATACTGTCGTTTTCTCCAAGATAATAATAGGCAAATGCAGAAAAATTATTGTTGTGAACGATTTTATCAATTCCAACAGAAACCTTTGCCGCCCATTCAATATCCGAATTATCCGTATCCCTGGTAACTGCATCATAGCTTTTTCCCATGCGTTCAAAGCTCTCGTTGATCTGCCTGATCTTCGCCTGCAGATCCTCTTCCGAGCAGTTCTCGATATAATTTACCAGCTCACACATCTCTACGAATCTGACATGAGGTCCAAATTCACGGGTAACTGCGGTCGGGTCGAAATTCATGTCATACATGCCTTCATAGCTATGCCCCATGTATCCAAAAATGGTTCCTTTAAATGCATGAATGGCATTGGCAGCTTTGCACCACTCCTCAATTTCCGTATTCATGTAATCATCGAAATCCAGAGGGCCGAAAATCATTCCTGCCGGTTTTGCACCGCACCGTTCAAATGCATTCCAGGCTTCCGCAAGTGGTGTCAGGCCGCCGCTGGCAATTGTTTCAAAGATATCGATCGTCATTTTTCCGGAATAATCCAGATTGGTCTGTGCTCCTACGATAAGAAAAGGACATCCTGCTGCAAGCACTCCTTGCGCATACCTTCCGGAAGCTACATAGGAAGTCTGCCATACAAACAGAAGATCAATATCATTTCTCCTGAATTCAAGACCTGCCTGATAAGAATCCTCAACCGTGTCTACAAATACAGCATCAACAACCTCCACACCTGTTTCCTTTACACGATCGACAAACTTCATCGCCTGGTTCATAAGACGCTCTTTCAGCCCTTTAAATTGCGGCCAGTACTCCTTATGTCCGCAAATCATTACGCCTACTTTCGCTTTCTCGCTGATACTTGTCTTCATATATAAAGTCCTTTCTGCTGTGATTTTTTATTTTGCAAGCGCAAGTATTTCATCCACTTTTTCTGCACCGCCGTCAATCTCAGCCGTCACTTCATCCCAATATCCCTTTACGAGCTCTGTTACTTTTGCCTGGTCTTCCTCGCCGAATTCACTGAATTCACAGCCTTTTTCTTCCATCTGTGCCCGGTAGGAGTCTTCGTTTGCAATACATTCTTCCCACTCCTGGCTCCGAAGTTCTTCAAAGGCATCTGTCATAATTGTCTGATATTCTTCCGGAAGGCCATTCCAGAAATCCTGATTTACAATGACTGTATTGACAGCCTGCATGTGGTTGCTGAGAAGAACATACTGTCCAAGCTCATAGAAGCCGGAATTGTAAAGACTCATAAGCGCAGTTTCAACCGCATCAATCACGCCCGTCTGCATACTTGTGTAGCATTCTGACCAGGAAAGTGTTGTATACTTAAATCCAAGTGATTCAAAGGATTTAATATATGCATCCACCTGAGGTACGCGGATCAGATAGTCCTTGCAATCTTCCAGAGATGCCAGCTTATCAACGCTCAATATTTCACGGAATCCGCAGAAATAAGGTGTCAGCATTTTCATATTGGTCTGTGATGAAACACAATCCTGCAGCCATGTCCAGGTATCTCCCTCATAAACTGCTTTCAGATGATCATAGTTTTTCATAAGGAACGGAAGCCCTGCAATTTTGATTTCCGGCACATTTATTTCCAGCTGAGACATATCTGTAACTGTCATGTCATAGGCACCAATATTAACTCCGTCCATTAATTCTGCATATGATCCCAGTGCTCCTCCATTTGTATAATCAAAGGTTACTTTTCCATCTGTACGCTCCGTTACCAGATCCATCCATTTTTCAAAATAAAGTGTTTCGATGTTTGCTGCAGGCCCTGCTGTCGGTGCAACAATTTTGATTTCAGGCAATTCTTCTGCAGATACCATAGCTGCGCCGGTAAAAACAGTTACTCCCGTGAGCAATAAAGCAAGATACTTTTTCATTTTTTTCATAGTGATTCCTTCTTTCTTTAATTTTTTTATTTGTATTTCACACACTGTGAAATTACATTTCATCACCTAATAAAACATATTCGGAATAAAGGTTACCAGCTGCGGGAAGAAAATTACCAAAAAGATAACCGCAACATAAACTCCCAGGAAAAGCAAAATCGGCTTTGCAATTTTCGTAACCGGAGTTTTACTGATTGCCGACATTACAAACAACTGACTTCCAACCGGCGGAGACATTCCTCCTGTTGTCAGTGATAAGATGAAAGCAATCGAAAAGTGAATCGGATCAATTCCCATTCCGGTGGCAATCGGAAGCAGAATCGGCGTCAGAAGCAGCATCACTGCTGTACCTTCCACAAAGCACCCGGAAATCACACAGATCAGCATGACAAACAGTAAAAAGCCTATCTTTGAGGAAATATTACTTCCCACAAAATTCGCAATCGTCGTAATAACACCCTCACGGGCCAGCAGATAGCTGAACGCCGAAGAAATGCAGATCAGAGAGATGGGTGCTACTGTTGATCTGGATGCGTTTTTGATACATTCCATCAGTGCGGACAGGGATAATTTTCTGGTTACAAATCCGTAAATAATACCGTAAACAACAGCAAGAACACCGGATTCCGTTACTGTTACAACACCTGTCAGAATGCCTCCGATAATAATCATCGGCATCAGCAGCGCCCAGATTGCTTTTGTAAAGGTTTTCCAGATATTCAGGAATCCTTTAAACGGGACTCTTGGAACATGATGTCTTTTAGCATATATGTAGCAGACCACCATATAGCCAAGTCCCATCAATATTCCGGGAATAACGCCGCCCATAAACAATTTTCCGATATTTAAGCCTGCCGCATTTGCATATACGATCATACAAATACTGGGCGGAATAATAGGGCCAATACTTCCCGCAGAAACAATAATTGCATTTGCAATCCCCTCGTCATATCCACTTTCACGCAATGGCTTATACAGGAGTACTGCCAGTGCGGACGTATCCGCATTCGAGGATCCGGAAATACCGGCAAGCATCATTCCCGCAAGTTCCGTTGTCTGGGCAATACCGCCCCGTATCCATCCAACCACAGAGTTTGCAAAATCCACAAGGCTTTTGGTAATATTGGTTTTATCCATAATCTCCCCGGCCAGCATAAACAGGGGAATCGCAAGCATGGAAAAGCTGTCCAACTGAGTAAAAACCTTCTGGCTGAACATCATCATAGGTGTGGCGCCTGAAAAAATAAACCATAGTCCACATGGAACACCGAGGCTTACTACAATCGGCACCCCCAAAAGGAGGAGTGCAATGAAAACAACAAGGCAAATCCAGAACCACATATCTTTTTCCTCCTATTCTTCCGACTTTTCATCCTTCTCATGGAAAGTCCTGATCCCTTTCAGAATATCTTTCACACAAACCAGGATAAGAAGAAATCCACATACCGTTTCCGAGCAATACAACATCCAGAATTTCAAAGCACCAAACCCGGGAACACTTCCTCCGCCGCATTTCTGTACATATTGAATCGAACAGACAAAAATCGTAATTCCAAGAAAAGCACTGCAGATATCAAAAAAGATCTCAAACAATTTTCTTGTTGTTCCTTTGGTTTTGCTGAATATCAGGTCAAATGCAACGGTTCCTTTACGGTGAAACATAACCGGAATTCCCAGCATAACGATCCAGACAAGTCCAAATCTGCACGCCTGATCCGACCAGCTTAACGGTGATCGAAAGATGTATCGAAAAATAACCTGTGCCACGATCACCAGAACCTCCAGGGAAAGAAGTGCTATAATCAAAATCTCTATCAAATTCATTAATTTATTCACGGCTTTTTCCATCTAAAATCCTCCTTTCCTTTTACGGATGAAGAAACACCTGATGTATCGGATATGGTTTTCCTGTATCAGGGTCATTTTTTCGGACCAGAATATCTTTCATGTATTCATCCCACCGGGACTTTACTTCAGAAGCCTGCTGGCAGGCCAGAGCGTATTCCACTCCTTTCTCGCATTCCATGTATCCAATCACCTCATTCTCTACCAGCCAGATGCTGTAATTATGAATTCCACATTCATGAAACAGCTCCGTCATTTCCGGCCAAAACCCTTCATTATGCCTCCGGATGTATTCCTTCTCCATCCCTTCTTTGATATAATTTCTCCAAACATACCTTTCCATCCTTTTACACCTCGTCATATTGCATAATAATTGTTTGGTTTTTTTGTTTTTATATATGAATTATATACAGTTCTTGATAATAATGTCAAAATTAGTAGTTTTTTCGTCTGTTTTAATTTTATTTTATTATTTTTGATAAAAAAACCACTTCTTCTCCGCATAAAAATAATCAAAATAAATCAGCAGGACACCTTATGATCATCCATCATAAAATGTCCTGCTGATGCATAACAAAAAATATTTACTATAAAAGTCCCGGACAGCAGCCATGTGATGTAGCATCCTTTCAATCCCGATAACCGCTCAGGCACTGTCGGTTTCTTCGCAAAAAACATTGTGTTTTGCATGACTGAACATGGTCTTCTGACGCTTTCCTGGCAATCTCCGGAATTCCTGTCGCAATCCCGCTTACAATAGTCAGATGCTGTCCTGCCATGATTTTCTTTCCGTATACGCCCTTGTCGATCTTCCAGTAATTTAAAGAACGGCGTAACGTATATTCAAAATTTTTCTTATTCTTCATGTACTCCTTATACAACATCGCATTATCTGAATAACGAACCAGCATCTCATGAAACCGCATATCGCATTCCAGTCGCGCATTAAAGTTATCATAGGAGTCATCCCCATCCGCATAGTCCAGCCATAACCGTTTATGCTCTTCTGCCAGTTCCTGCAAATGATCCAGATTCACAAGAATCAGTCTCTGCGCACATAAAAAAGCTGCAAATCCCTCATAACATTTTCTCGTATCATAAATATCCGTCAGCTCTTTCTCATTTACGTCAAACACATAGTATCCTGCGTTCTTTCCTGTACGATACTCAATTCTGCCCTCCTCCATTAATTTCAGAGAAGCGTTTTTTACCGGTGTAATGCTGACATCCAGCTGCTTTGCGATCTCATTAATATTCAGTTTTTCTCCCGGCTGAATTTTCAGCTCGTTAATTGCCTCTTTGATGCAATCATAAACAACCTCATTCAGTTTAATAAACGGATTGACTTTCTGATGCTCTAAAATTGTTTCTTTTTTAAATACTTTTTCGTAATAGTTTTTCATATCTTTCTTCAATGATCCGGTATGCCGAAACTTGCTTGTCATTTGTTTACAGATAATTTTATTATAATACGAAGGCAATTTTCTGGCAATGAAAAAAGAATTAATCAAAAAACATCCCCTATTTTACCGTTTCTTCCTGTTCGATCATCAGATTTAAAATGGTCACATCGGTGGACTTCATACCGACTCTTCCCACATATCCCATATCCCGGATCGTATCTTCCACATTATCGCGTACAAGCCCCTCTCCGGGAAGGAAGCTGTGGTCATCCTTTTCCAGAGTATATCCCAGAATTGCCGCTTCCACTGCGGAAGCGATCTTGGCTGCGCAGGAGGATTTTGCACCGTCACAGACGATTCCGCCTGTATTTGCCAGTGTATTGGTGATCGTTTTGGATACCGCTTCATAATCTCCGCCGTTCAGCCAGGCAATGGCAGCACCTGCACCACACGCCGCACTGACTGCACCGCAATATGCCGACAGACTTCCGATATATTTTTTCTGGTGAATCGCCACAAGATTGCTGACCACGAGAGCACGATACATCTGTTCTTCCGAAGCGTGCAGCTCCCTGGCATATTCTACAACCGGCAAAGAACAGGTAATTCCCTGATTCCCGCTTCCGGAATTAATGACAACCGGCATGGAACAGCCGTTCATTCTGGCATCTGAGCCTGCTGCCGCCCGCGCCTTTGCCCGGACACTTATCCCATCCCCATAGGCACGAAGCAGCGTCCTTCCCACTTCAGCGCCATAATGATGCCTGAGGCCTTCATCGGAAATCGCCATATTCATCTCCACCTGGCGGCCAATGATATCCCGGATATCATCTATTTTTACTTCTTCAGCAAATTTCAGGATATCCGCCACATTCAAAAGATCGCGTTTATCCTGTTCCTGATGAACATCTTTTTCTGCACTGTCTTCCTTCTTAAAAAGAATTTTTCCATCCTTCTGAATCAGAACAATATTGGTATGTGTCTCTTCAATGGTCACAGAGGCACGATGTGTCTTTCCGACACACTCCACCCGAATATAAAGATTTGCAACACCTTCCTGAAGAAAGCAGGTACAGAAATTCTCCTGAAGAAGCCGGCGGGTCTTCTCACAGGCTTCCTGATCCACTCCTTCCAGAACTTCCAGTTCCTTCTCTGCCTGTCCACCCACTGCCCCCAGTACGGCAGCGGCTTCTATTCCACGCATTCCTCCCGAATTCGGTACCGTTACACTTTTTACGTTTTTGATAATATTTCCGCTGCAGAAAATATCCATATGCTCCGGGAATTCGCCAAGAACCTCCCTTGCTTTTGCGGATGCAAAGGCAATTGCAATCGGTTCCGTACAGCCAAGTGCCGGAACAAGTTCTTCACTCAGTATTCCAAGATAGCTTTGATATGTTGTCCTGTCCATCCTATTCCTCCATTGATTTCAGGTTTTCTTTACGGAAGCTGTTTTCCTGCTGCCAGATAAAGCTCATACCACTCTTCTCTTGTCAGCTCCACCGCATCGGCTTTTGCCGTTTCCTGAATTCTTTTTCGGTTTGTGCTTCCAACAATTGCTTGAATTCCTGCCGGATGTCTGAGGATCCATGCAATTGCGACGGCATTCTGTGTTACCTGATATTTTTCGGCCAGACGATCCAGAACGGCATTTAATTCCGGGAATTTCGGACTTCCGATGAACGTTCCTTCGAACATTCCGTACTGGAAAGGAGACCACGCCTGAAGCGTAAGCTTTTTCAGTCTGCTGTACTCGATCAGGCTTCCGTCACGGTTACAGCCGGCGTCATTATGAATATTCACATTCAGTCCCGCATCAATGGTAGGGCAATGCGCCACAGAGAACTGCATCTGATCAATACAGATCTTTCCACCGCAATAACTGTTCAAAAGTTCTATCTGCATCGGATTGTGATTGCTCACACCAAATGCACGTACTTTCCCGGATGTTTCCAGAATGTCAAATGCCTCTGCCACTTCCTCCGGATTCATCAGCGCATCCGGACGATGCAGAAGAAGGATATCAATATAATCCGTTTTCAGACGCTTCAGGCTTCCGTCTACCGACTGAAGAATGTAATCCTTTGAAAAATCATAGCAGACACCCGGGCGAATGGCGCACTTTGTCTGAATCACCATCTGTTCACGAAGCTCCGGCGTCAGCACGTTTCCGAACACCTCTTCCGCTTCGCCGCCTGCATAAATATCTGCATGATCAAAGAAATTGATTCCTGCCTCCATCGTACCGTCAATAAGCGCTCTCACCTCTTTTTCATTGCCAAGTCCTGTAATTCTCATACATCCAAGTCCGATACGAGATACATCTGTCACTTTGTCACTGATCTGAAATTTTTTCATGATTCTTCTCCTTATATTTTTTATTTTCCTGTTCTCCAATCCACTGATCCAGATAAACCAGCGCATGAACATAAATTTTCATTGCATTTTTCAAATTTTCCACAGATTCTGCCTCATCCGCACAATGACAGTTTCCATGCCCTTTTGCCAGGCCCAAAATTCCAAAATCCCGCTCCTGCCCCGGGCCGAAGGCCACCGCATTCGGAATCTTTCTCGCATAGGTACCTCCGCCCATAACAAACGGTTCTCCAAAGAGCCCCGCTGCGTCCTGCCAGGCATTCATAAGGACCTGTACAAAGGGATGCTGTTTTTCCATATAGTACGGGGGACGATCAGAAATCTCTTCCGGCACAAACCCGGATTCTTCCGCCAGCTCCAAAAGCTTTGGAAGGAACTGCTCCTGACAGACACTGACCGGATAGCGGATATCCAGCTCTGCGCAAAGTTTTCCATCTTTCATGGATACCACACCCAGATTACAGGTGAGTTTTCCGGAAATCTCATCCTCCATTCCGATTCCCGCCGAAACGCCATATCCGTCTTCCGCAAGAATCCCAAGGAATTCCAGCATCTTTTCTGTTTTTTCCGGAAAGACAAATACCTTCATTTTTTTTACCAGCACTCCCACTGCATTGCAGGTTCCATCCGGAAACGCCGCATGTCCGCCAATCCCTTCGGCTGTCACCACGTCGGCTTCTCCCTCCGGCTTCGCTTTGGCAAAAGACGGAACGCTGTTGCACACCGTTCCTCCATAGAGCTCTGCCAGCCCTTCCGCTTTTTCTTCAGACACCAGCTTAAGCCGCAGGATTCCCTTTTCCCCGCAGCAGACCGGGAAACCACAATCCGCTACAAAGGAAAACTCCGGTAACGGACGGTGACTCAGATAATAATCCACATCCTCCATTCCCGCTTCCTCATCACATCCCAGGATCTGGCTTACACGTATATTTTTTAACAGTCCCTGTTCTTTGCAGAAGCAAATGGCATAAAACACTGCCATGGACGGTCCTTTGTTATCCTGCACACCACGTCCGATCAGATAGCCGTTTTTTCTCGTGCAGGCAAACGGCGGAAATGTCCATCCTTCACCGGCAGGTACCACATCCAGATGATTCCAGATTCCGATTTCTGTCTTTCCCTCTCCCGCAATCAGGCGAAGGCAGTAGCCATCCACATCATCCGTCTCCAGTTTTTCCCGTTTTGCAATGCGCTTCATTGCTTCCAGTACCTCTCTGCAGGCATCCCCAAAGGGTGCCGAAACACCGCTTTGGGGCTTTGCGATACCCGGAATCCGAACCAGGGCAGCAATATCCTCCTGAAGCTGTTCTTCTCTTTCTTCAATCCAGTTTTCCAGTGTTTTCTGAAGTTCTGCCTTCAATGGTCTCACCTCCCTGCTCAATATAACTGCGATATTTTTTCGGTGTCATCCCCGTTTCCTGTTTAAAAATCCGGATAAACTGAGAGGTATCATTATATCCTACCATCATGGCAACATCTGTCACCGAGTATTCTGCATTCCGAAGAAGCTCCCTGGCATGTTCGATCCGCACCTGACGAAGAAAGGCAGAAAAGCTGATGCCTTTCCGTTCTGCAAATAAATGGCTCACATAATTCTGATTCATAAACAGTACATTTTCCGCCAGTTCCCGCACCGTGATATCGGTATTATAATACTTTTTCGCATATTCTTCCATACGTTCCACAATCTCACTGCTGCTCTGGACTCCCATTGGCGGCTGCCCTTTTTCATTCTGTGCCGTAATACTCTTCATTCGGCAGATTTCACGCACGGCTCTGCAGAGATACTCTTTCATATCTTCCAGAGAATCAAACGGAAGAAGACTTCCCGGAAGCATTTCCATCTTTTCCTGGGCCTCTTCCACACGGATGGATCTGCGGCACAATAGCTTTACCTGAGAATATAAGATTTCCAGGCATTCCGTTTTGACTTTTCCAAGGCCTCTGATCTTTGCAAAGATTTCTTCCAGAATCTTTTCCGCACGCCGGCTGTTTCCCGCATCCAAAGCCTCTCTGATTTCCCTCTCATGTCTGGGAGACATAAAATAATCCGTATATGTTTCTGCTGCTAAAGCAGACGCGAATATCAGAGAATCATTCCTGTAGATCCGATTCTCTACGGCATCATAAGCTTCTTTGTATGCAGCATTGACCTCAGATGCTGCCGAATGGATCTGACTGACTCCAATGCAGACCCCATAGCTTTTTTCTTCCAGAAACTTCCGGATCCTCCGCCAGAAGAACACACTGTCGTTTCCCGGATTCACCACAAGAAGCCACAGCCCGCCGTCCAGCTCCAGAAATCGAAATTGCGTCCAGAACGCATTTCCATAAATCGTTTCCATCTGAGCCAGAAACATCCCCTGATCCGGTTTCCAGCCGCTGAAATAAAGAAGCCCTGCCTGATATTCCGGAAAGACCCTGCTGAACATGCTCTGTTCCACAAATCCGATTTCCTGCTTCTGTCGGATACTGTTCAGGATAAATCTTGTCACCATATCCTTTCCGGACAGCAATGCATCTTTTTTCTCACTTCTCCTCTGCTTAAGAAAACGATCCAGACATTCGCCCAGAACATCGTCATCAATGGGCTTCAGAAGATAATCTGTGGCACCATAGGTAAGACTTTTCCGCGCATATTCAAAATCAGAATATGCACTCAGAATGATAACCCGGGTATCGGGACTCATCTCGCGAACCTTCTTCAGCAGTTCCAGTCCATCCATTTTGGGCATTCGGATATCTGTCATCACCAGTTCCGGATGATAGAGGCTGAAAAGATGTTCTCCTTCTTCCCCGTTGGAGGCCTGAAGAATTTCAAACACACCCTCGCAGTCGTATTTCCGGATCTGGCATACCAATGCCTCTCTTGCGTATTTTTCATCTTCTACCACCAATAATTTCATTCTTCTCTCACCTTCTTTTTTCACCGGATTTCCGCTGTTTTTATCCCTTCACGGATCCTGCAGTCAGCCCTTTTATAATATACTTCTGCCCACAGCAGTAAATAATCAGCATCGGAAGCATTGCCAGCAGATATGCTGTAAATGCCATCGGATAATTAAACGAATATTCTGTCTTAAAGTTATACTGAAACAACGGCAATGTCCAGATTTCCTGTGTCCTGTTCAGGATCAGCAGAGGAAGCATAAAGTCATTCCAGATCCAGAGAGCATCCATGATCAGCAGCGTAGACATCATGGGCTTTACAAGCGGAACTACTATTTTCGTATAGGTCTGAAACACGCTGCATCCATCGATCTGTGCAGATTCCTCTATTTCATACGGAAGCCCTCTCATATAATTCACAAACAAAAACACTCCCTGTGTCAGACTGAAAGCTGCATAAAGCATGATCAGTCCGGTATGATTGAGCATCTTCAGACCGGACATCATTTTTGTCACAGGGAGCAGGACCACCTGCGAAGGAATAAACAGTCCCATCAGAAGATAATAATAAATCGATTTATAATACCGATGCTGGAAATTCCGGGCTATAGAATAGGAAATTGCCGGCACCAGCGTCAGAATAATCAAAATTGCAATAATCGTAATTTTAAACGAATTCCTCAAAAAAATCCAGTAATTGCTGTTCGTAAACAGTTCTTTGTAATTTGTAAAGTTCAGACTGCCCGGCAAAGCAAAGAAATTTTTTCCTGCCTCCTCCAGTGTCTTAAAAGAATTGATCAGAACCAGCCAGAGAGGGAACAGGATCAAAATCAGGCCGCATAACAGAATGATATTTCTCAGGCCTTTCCATACCAGTTCATCTTTTCCTGCTTTTATCTTCATTCGTTTACCCCTCCCTTACTTGTCAGCTTCAGCTGCGTCAGCGAGAACAGAGCCACGATTACAAACAGAATACAGGCTTCTGCATTTGCCACGGAGAAACGCATATTTTTAAATGCGTCATTGTATATGGTAATTCCAATCACCTCGGTAGCACGCGCCGGACCGCCTCCGGTCAGTGCATATGGGAAATCAAAGGAAGTGAATCCCTGTTTAATCGTCAGAACCAGATTCACGGTTACCGTTGGAAGCAGATAAGGCATCGTAATATAGCGGAAACGCTGAAATGCCGTTGCCCCATCCATTCTGGCAGATTCATACTGCTCATCCGGAATCTGCTGAAGACCTGCAATGAAAATAACTGTCGGCATTGCAACCGCCTGCCAGATCTGTACGAATACAACGGCCGACAATGCCGTTTTTCCTGTCATCAAAAGACTCTGTGAAAAAAGCTCGATTCCCAGTTTCTGTCCTATGACAGGAAGAACCCGATAATAAATCTGATCCCAGATCAGGGAAATGGTAATGCCTCCAATCATAGCCGGAACAAAATATATGGATTTGATAAATGTTTTAAACCATTTCAGTGAATTCAGCGAGACTGCCAGGATCAGGGAGGTTATAATCACGCCTACTACAAGCATGATACTGTATAACAGCGTTGTCTTCAAAGAATTCCAGAAATAAGGATTCTTAAATAACAGAAGATAGTTTTTAAAACCGACAAAATCGTAATCCTTTGACATTCCGTCCCAATTGGTAAAGCTGTAACGGACGCCGTTGATCACCGACACCACATAAAAAAAAGTATAAAGGACAACGGGAATGATCGTAAATGCAAAATATGTCCATCTTCCGGACAGCTTTTTCTGTTTACTCCCCTTCATGCTGTACTCCTTTCTCCAGAAAAAAATAAGGGCAGCCGCACAATGGGCCAGCTATTTGTCCTCATTGTGCAACTGCCCGTCCTTACCTTACTGTCTTACTGTGCGCTTGTAACAGCAATAGACGCATCCATATTTTTCATAACTGCATCTACATCCTGATCAGCCCAGAAGCCCTGTACCACATTGTACAGATCTGTGATAACATTGTTGCTGATGGTGGATGCCATCCAGTCATGTGTCTGACCTGCATTGATCATTTCAACCATTGCAGAGATTCCTTCATCGTCATTTACCACTCCGTTGATACAGGATGGAGCACCATCAAAATCGCAGAAGGTCTGAGCATTTTCCGTATCTGCAAGATATGCCAGGAAGCGGTATGCTGCTTCTTTTTCTTCATCACTTGCCTGTGCGGATACACAGATGGCTGCATCAATGCCGGACAGACATTTTGTATCTTCATAGGTATCGTTCGGAAGCGGGAATACGCCCAGCTTCAGATCTGAATTGATGGACTGAATGGTTCCCCTTGCATAGGAGCCTGTAATGGTCATTGCATACTGCCCGTTTGCAAAGTTCTCGTAGCATGCAGTATCGGAAAGTGCAAGTGCATCCTCGTTTGCGTAGGAAAGAAGGGTTTTCATTTTGTTGAATACTTCTGTAAATTCTGCATCGCCTTCGATGGTTGCTTCACCTGCCACTGCTTTTTCGATGGTTCCCACACCATTCGGAGCCCATGCAACAGTCGCTGCCTGGAAAAGGTGTCCTACACGTCCCGGATCCTTTCCATGCATTCCTACCGGAGTAATTCCTGCTTCCTTCAGCTTGTCACATACTGCAAGGAATTCTTCCCATGTTGTCGGAATTTCGATGCCGTTATCCTCAAAGATCTGCTGATTATAGTAAACACCAATGTAGTTGCGGCTGTATGGAAGTGCATAATATCCGCCATCCTCCTGTTTTGTCATTTCCAGGGAAGATTCATTGACATTGCTCAGGAATTCCTGATCGGAAAGATCCTGTACATAACCGTTTGCCACTTTCTGTTTAAACTGGGTCTGTGTCGGATAATCGGAAAAGATTACCGGAATATCGCCGGAGGAAATTCTGGATGTCAGAACTGTACCCGGATCCGGAACCGTATTCATTTCAATTACAATATCCGGATTTTCTTCATTGAATTTGTCAATGATTGCCTGATATCCTTTCTGGGGGCCTTCCTCTCCCTTCTGCTGGAAGAATTCGATTTTCAGAGGTTCCTCGGCCATTACAGTACCGGAAATTCCAAAAGTACCTGTCAATGCCATTGCTGCACTTAATACGATTGCCAATTGTTTTTTCATGTTACATCCTCCTTTTTCATTCTATTTATAATTGTGCGCTGCACAGACTGCGGTACGGATATACTCCAGACGAATATCCTTACCCTGAATCGTGCAGTCGGCGCCAATCATAATTCCTACTGTTCCAAAAGTATCCAGTATTTCCTTTACTTCCGCTTCAATGGCCTCTTCCGGTCCCGTAAGCACATTTCCCTTATTGTTCATGCCGCCAAGGATCGCGCTGGAAAACATCTCGCGTCCCTCTTCCAGACTCAGATGATTGTCCTTTACAGACCAGTTGATCAGATCTGCCGGATATTCTGCAAACCAGTCCGGATGAGTTTTGAATTCATATTCCGGTTCTCCGCAGATGTGCAGAATGTTGTATTTTCCTTCCATACGTTCTGCCACATGAAGGATCTGAAGATCTGACGGGCATACCAGCTTTTTCCACTCTTCCTTTGTAAATCTTCCCACTTCTCCAAACTGAGCGGAATAATAAATACCGTCTGCACCAGCCTCCAGGTATCCCTTCGTCCACTGTTCCAGTGCATCCGCAATGATCTGGACGCCTGCAGTCACAGCATCGGGAGCCTCCTTGCAGTATTTCATCAAAACATCATCTCCAAAGGTCATGGATGCTGCTTTGAAGGGGCCAAACATGGTCTGGAAAATCAGAACATCCTCCCCTGCTTCCTTACGGATTCCCCGAATGATTTCTGCCATCTTCTGAAATTCTTCCGAATCCGTTCCCTTTACCTGGATATGATACCAGTCTTCTGCGCAAGTGATATTTCCGCTGATCGGATACGGATAATCCTGCATGATTTTAATGATGTCCATATCCGTTTCACGATAAAGCTTCATATGAGCATCAATCATCTGCTGTACCGAGTAATCCGGCTTATAGTGGAACCAGAATCCGGCCGGTACACAATCCACCGGTTCTTTTTTCATGACTGCCAATACACGTTCTGCTTTTGTCATTTTTCTGTCCTCCCTGTTTCTATGTCCAACAGTATAACGAAGAGTACCGCTGAAAAATAGAATGATTCTTTGAGAAAAATAGAAAATTCCTTAGGTAAAATTCTATTTTTTTCCACAGAGATGTGCTATATTGAAAAAACAATGCGAAAGGAGCCTCAAACCAATGAAACAATTCAAAAAACTCTCTTTCCGGACTCAGATTTTTCTCTCTTCGCTGATCGTTATCGTTTTGCCCTCCGTTTTGCTGAGTGCTTTCGCCGCCAACAAACGCTCTGAACAGATCTCCATGGAATACAATACTTCCACGGCTGCCATCCTCACCCAGATGAATCAGAGTATTGATACTCTTCTGCAAAATGCCAGTAAAATTGCAGATACTCCGCTTCTGAATGACGAGGCACGAATCGCCATGATTACCAATTATGGAGATGATTATCTCGGGTACGCTCAGGGTTCCTATCTTTTCCGAAACCTCATGCGGCAGACCAACCGATTAAACAGCGAGCTCATGACCTGCGTGTTCCAGAATCGTTACGGCTATTCCTTCGAATATAATGTTCATACGGCACAGCACCAGCGTCAGATTGAGGAAAACATTAATAAATGGGCCGATATTGCCCGAAACACGAAAAATCACATGTATTTTGCCAGGCTTTCCCAATCCGACGGTACCGGAAATGAAGTGATTCCCATGATCAAAATTCTTCTCGACGGTTATGATTACCGGGAAATCGGAATCTGCTACTGTGAGATCAATTTCAAACCGATCATGGAGATTCTGGAGTCTTCCAGAGATACGGAAAATACACTGCTGATCTATAATGCAGACAATGAACTGACCTATTCCACCAATTCCAATTATCTGCAAAATCCGGAAGAGTACCGGGACTTTCTGTCTGCTCTTTCCGAATTTGCCAATACACTGGAAGAC
>CAMBYR010000008.1 GCA_945872375.1 uncultured Blautia sp.
GGGCGGATTAGGGACTTTCACCCATTAGCGACGTGCGCCGCAAGGCGCACTAAAAGTCCCGGACAGCAGCCATGTCCGGGACCCTTTTTTATTTCTTTTTTGCCTTTTTCGATGCAAGAATTTCTTCTGCAATCTCCACTTCACTCTTTTCATCCGGCGGAAGCACCACGTTCAGAATAATGGCGATCAGCGCTGCCGGAACGATTCCGGATCCGCCGAAAATCAGCTCCACTGCTTCCGGAAGCTGAGCCAGAACCGCTGAATTGGAACCAAGACCATATCCAAGGCCAAGAGCCACAGAAACAATGGTGACATTTCTTGGCGTAACCGGCCATTTGGTAATCAGCTGAATACCGCTGACAACGATCGAAGAAAACATCATAACTGCCGCACCGCCCAGAACACTCTGAGGCATAATGGAAATCAGTGCTGCCAGCTTCGGGAACAGTCCGCAGGCAATCAGGAAAATACCGCCTGTCGCAATCGAAAAACGATTCACGACCTTATTCATTGCCACAAGACCCACGTTCTGACTGAAGGAGGTATTGGGAAGCACGCCAAACAGTGCTGCAAAGGAGGAACCAAGCCCATCACACATAACACCGCCGGAAAGCTCTTTATCGGTTGCTTCTCTTCCAAGTCCGCCTTCGGTAATACCGGAGATATCACCGACCGTCTCCACAGCCGTTACAACAAACATGATACAGATCGGAACGATCGCTCTCATGTCAAATACCCATTTTACAGGCATGATCTTCGGTACTGCAAACCAGGAAGCATTCTGAACCTTGCTCCAGTTTAAGACCCATGCTTTCGTCGCTTCTACAACGGCCCCTGTATCATCCGTATAGGTAAAGGTTGTGGGAAGCACCATTCCCATAATGGTAACCAGAATATATCCTGCAATAATGCCGATAAGAATGGAGGAAAAACTGGTAAATCCCTTTGTGCCATGCTTCAGAACAATGATCACGATCAGAACCACTGCTCCGACAAACAGATTTTCAAGCGAACCATAATCCTTCGCACTGCTGCCTCCGCCAAAGGATCCGATTCCCACGGAAATCAGAGACAGACCAATTGAGAGAACCACGGTACCCGTCACAACAGAGGGGAAGAATTTTCTAAGAGGCTTCAGAAAACCTCCCAAAACAGTCTCAAACAGACCTCCGATAAAGGAAGCCGCCATAATGGCTCCATAACCGGCAATTCCACTTCCCATGACAACGCCCACACTCCGACAGACACCGATGAATCCGGAGCTGGTTCCCATAACAATGGGAAGCTTTGCACCCACAGGTCCAATCGTAAAAATCTGAACAAGAGTTACGATTCCTGCCACCAGCATGGCATTCTGAAGAAGAGATACCTGCAGTGCACTTCCGGATTCGATGCCGCAGACACCGGTAATGATCAAAAGCGGTGTCAGGTTTCCTACAAACATCGCCAGCACATGCTGCAGTCCCAGGGGAATGGCAAGTTTCAATGGCGGACGCCCGTCAAGATCATAAGGCGTAGCCGATTTTGTGTTGTTTTTCTCCATTTGTATTTCCTCTCTTTCCTTTCATAAATGGTGATACGCAGACATCACCATATGCAAAAAGGAGCGGTACGACTATGTACTGCTCCTTTGCTGTTACCAGCATTATAAACAATTATGACATTTTCTGCAAGTATTTTATACCGCTTTTTCCTTTGCATCCAGAATTTCCTGCTTACTGTACAGGCCATAATTTCCGGACAGAAGATAGCTGACTGCTGCCGCCAGTAAGAACCACTGAATTCCGTTTCCGCCAAACAGTTCCAATCCCAGAAGAACGGAGGTTACGGGACAGTTTGTTACTCCGCAGAAAAGTCCCACCATTCCAATCATGGCTCCAAAAGAAGGGGAAAGCCCCAGAAGTCCTGCTGCCACACAGCCAAACGTAGAACCAATAAAGAGTGTGGGAACGATCTCACCGCCCTTGAATCCCGCTTCCAGCGTAAGCGCCGTAAAAAGCATTTTCAGGAGGAACGCTTCCGGCCTTGCCTGTCCTGACACTGCTTCCTCGATCACACGCTCACCCACACTGAGGTAATCTCCTGTCCGGAGGATCACTGCGAGGGCTACTACCAGACAGCCTCCGACGAAAATCCTGACATAATGACTTTTAAAATAATGTTCATACAGCTTCCCGAATTTATGGAGACAGATGCAGAATAACATACTGACCAGAGCACATCCCACTGCCAGAATGCACACCTTTCCGCCTGTAAGAAAATCAAAATTCACAGGAAAACCACTGACCTGAAAATGCATATGTCCCACATGAAAATAATTGGAAACTGCCAGTGCAGATAAGGATGCCACAGCGCAGGGAACCAGAACCGAATAATGCATGATTCCCACACTGACAACTTCCATGGAAAAGATTGCTGCTGTAACGGGTGTTCCAAACAATGCAGAAAAGCAGGCGCTCATGCCGCACATGGTAAACACATGCATGGTTTTTTCGTCTGCCTTTGCCCATCTTCCAAGCTGCTGGGCAATACTTCCCCCCATCTGAAGAGCAGCCCCTTCACGCCCTGCACTTCCGCCGCAGAGATGGGTCAGCACAGTTCCGGCAAAAATAGCCGGTGCAACACGAGCCGGAATCCTGCTTTTCGTTCGTACGGACAAAAGCACCCGATTGGTTCCCCGGTGTCTTCGAAGTCCTGCTGAATGGTAGATCACAACGATCAGCAATCCCGAAAACGGAAGCCCGAACAGCAGATAAGGATAGGTTTCTCTAAGCCCGCAGGCTGTTTTCATGGCATAGGCAAACGCCGTTCCAAACAGACCCACCGTCACACCCACCACAAGGCCCACCAGCAGCCATTTTAAGAAAACAGCCATATAATATCCTGTCATTTTTGTAATTTTCGTTATGTTCTTCAGCTTTCCCATGAACTTTCCACCCTCTTATATATGTTCTTCGAAACGCAAGGCAGCGCTGCAGCCTTCTGGCAGCAGCGCCATACCTTATTCCGTCCGTATTCTACATCTTTTCACAGGAAACCGCAATAGATTTTTATTCTGATTCCTTTTCCTTAGACAGGGAATGCCCATATGTTTTTTTATAGAGATTATATAAATAATGCCAGTCCGAATACCCTACCATCTCTGAAATCTCATATATTTTCAGATCACTGTTCAGGTACAGATTTCTTGCCTGTTCCATTCTCAGCCGCGTCACATAGGAAACAAATTTTTCATTCATGGTTTCCTTAAAAATCCTGCTGAAATAATTTTTGCTGACACCGATTTTATCGGCTACCATTCCAAGTGAAAGTTCTGGGTTTCCCAGATTTTCCTCAATAAATCGAAGTGCCTGCTGCATCTCTTTTTTCAAACTTCCCTGACCGGCACTGCCTCCGGCAAACAATATTTTCTGCAATTTGGGATTCGCCTGTCCGCATAGTTCCGCTGCCTGTGTATACTGGTCAGACAACTTTCCCATCCCCTGCTCAAATTCACTGACTCCCGCCACTGCATCCATCTCGTAATACAGTTTTAGAAAGGTGAATCCTGACTGAAGATTTTGATAAATTTCCGTTTCCGCTTTCTGAACTGTCTCCTTTTCCGACTTCCAGGCAATCACCGCATACTCCCTGTAATTCATTCGGAATACCTCATATTCTCTCTGCTTTCCCAGTATTTCACCTAAAATATTTCCCATTGAAAACTGGAACAAATTCAGATCTTCTTCAAATAACCTGCTAAGGCATTCCCTGTAATGATATATCTTCACGACGATTACCAGAACATTTCTGCATTCCCATACTTCCCGTTCTTCCGTCGAAAAATCGAAAGAAGTTCCCCGCTCCCCAAGGAGCAGTTTCTGGAGATATTCTTTTCGCCCTGCCTCCGTTTTCTCTTCCACCGGCTCCGATTCTTTTCTTTTCTTCAAAACCTGAAGAACCGATTCCACAATGTCGCCCGGCATCATCGTAGGCTTAAACAGATAATCGTTAGCTCCAAGCTTCATAGCACTTCTAACCAGGTCAAACTCATTATAGCTGCTAAGAACAATAATAGCGGGATTCCACCCTTTTTCAAAAACTTTTTCAATCAATTCCAAGCCACTGATTCCGGACATCCGAATATCCGTCATCAACAGATCCACAGGATGCCCTTCCAGAAATTCCACGGCTTCCTCACCAGAAGATGCCTGAAATACCTGAATATCATAATCTTCCCAGTCAATACTGTCTGCCACTGCCTGCCGGGCAAACGCTTCATCATCCACAATCAGCATCTGTCGCATCTAAACATCCCTTTCAGCTTCCATTAAAGGCATTTCCATAATCACAGTTGTCCCCTGTCCTACTTCACTTTTTATTTCCAATCTTCCATTTTCCCCAAAATTTAAGTGCAGGCGCTCTCTGACATTTGTTAATCCGATTCCTGTCAGCTTATCAAATCCCTGATAGTCAAAACCTTTTCCATTATCGTAAACAGTAATCCTCATGATTAGATTTTTCGATATACAGGAAAGCAGAATTCTGTTGTTCCCGGCCTGTTTATCAAATGCATGCAGCAGGGCATTTTCCACAATCGGCTGCAAGATCATTTTGGGGACCAGACAGTGCCGACATGCGTCTTCAATATCATATTTCATCTTCACACTGCATGCATATCGGATACTCTGAATATAGATATAATCTTCAATAAATCTCAGCTCATCCTCCAGAGGAACCATATCCAGCGTATTCCTGAAACTGTACTCCAGAATCTTTGTCAGCGCCACGATACTTTCCGCAATTCCCATCTGTTTTTCTGCAATCGCCTGCCATTTGATGGTATTCAGCGTATTATAAAGAAAATGAGAATTGATCTTCGCATTCAGAGCCATCATTTCCATTCTGGTCTTGTCATGCTCCTTCTGGATATTCTCCTTCATCAGCATATCCACTTCCTGAATCATGGTATTAAAACCGGAAACTAATTCCGACAGCTCCGGCATCTGAGGCTGCTCTACCTGAATATCAAAATTACCTCTGCTGATCTCACCCATACTTTTGATCAGTGTCACTACTGGCTTTGTAATGCTGTGAGAAAGGCTCAGAGAAAAACCTGCTGCACATAAAAGGCAAACTAAAAAAATCAGGATCCAGGTCGTCTGTATCTTTTGCAGTTCCTCACGGAGCATAGAATCCCCATTTACCTGTATCAGTTTCCACCCCATTTTTCCAAGTGATTCTGCTTTCAGGAAAGACGGCATATCCTTTTGGGATACACTCTGGCAGAGATCACCCAATTGATACACGCCGTAGCTTACCTCCGATACCTGTTTTCCCGCATTTTCTTTTTCCGGAGCATAGATCAGATTTCCTTCTGCATCCACGACAAAAGCAAAGTCCTCTTCCGTCATCTCCACATATTCCATGGCCTCCCGCATTTTTTCATATGCAATATCGATCTGAACCAGGCCAATGGATTCACTTTCTGTATAACGGTTGAGGTAAATCATGACGCTGATCATATAGGGCGCGCTGGAGGTTCCGCCAATATGCCGGTACAGTGCCTGATGGGGCGGCACGATTTCCCTTCTTCCCTCCTGCTCCCGGGAAAGGCTGATGTTCATTTCCTTCAGATATATTTCCCTGTCCCAGTCGCTGTTGGAGGTAAATGTATTTCCATCAAAATCCACAAGATAAATATTGTCGATCATTTCATTGGAAATACTGATATTGATCAGCCGGGAATTCACTTCCTTATTCAGCAGCATTCTCTCATAAGAATCTTTTTGTGAGTACCCTGAAAAATCATCCGAAAGCACCGCAAGTCCCAGAACCTGGCTGGATACATAATCCACCTGACGCATCAGCGCCTTCACATTGGATGTCATGGTTTCCCGGTTATTTTCCTGAAAAATCTCCACTTTTTCCCGGTAAAAATCTCTCATATATCCATAATAAAGAACGAAAATGATCAGGCTGGATAAAAGAGGCGTCAAAAGCATTGCCAAAGCAATTTTCCTGCTTAAAGACATTTTCTCTACTTTTTTCTTCAGCTTTTTCATCCGGATCCCCACCTTTTTCTCAGACTGTCCTCATATCTCAGATTATGTTTTCCAATGGAAAAAATCGTCATAATCCATTATAGCATGAGAAACCGGTAATCCAAACTCCTTTTTCAGCTCTTTTTCCGTCATAATCGGATCATACATACTGTCCGGATATCTGGCAGAGGTAGTAAGCCGAATAATTCTTCCCTGAACCACCTGCAGAATGCAATTAAAGAACAGCTTCTGTTCCCTCGTCACCCAGCAGAGATAGCATCCGTCCTCCCTGATCCACTTTTTCAGAATCGCAAAAATATGTTTTTCCCTGGCAGGAATTCTTTCGTAAACGGAAATTCCTTCGGTATGTTTCAGCCTTTCGTACATCTCCTCCAGATATTCATCAATATCCTTCCGGAAAATTTCCGGCTTCTGAAGTTCCTGATCATATGCCCGCACACCATCCATGGAATACACCCGGATTTCATCAGCCCAGGGAAACTCTTCCAGCATATTCTCCCTTTTTTTCAGAACATCCGGAGTAATCGAAATCTCTTCCCCACTGTCAGAAACAGCACGAATTCCCGTTTCCTTTACAAGGATATGAAGGATTTTCTGAGGAGGAAGAATCCTGTCCAATACCTTCTGAAGATTCACCCAGATTTCCGGTTCCAGATCCTCGGTTATAAGATTTCTGTCAAGCATAGTCTTTCCCCTCCTGCTCAATTTTCCATAGAATAATTTCCCATGGCTGCATCCGCACACACCTTTGTTTTTCAAAAAGCATTCCCGTTTCCTCCGGCAGTGCCCGGATTTTCCGGTGTCCTGAAAAGAAGATATCTGCCGTCCTCTCCTGTTCTGAAGGATTTACAAGGAAAAGAATCTGATCACCGGTATCCTGTCGCTCATGAACTGCCAATTCCACCACCGGATCACTGCATTCATATTCCCTTTCCGGCAGAACAATTTTCTCCTTTTCACAAAACTTCCGCAGATCTCCGGGATCCTTCAAAAGCCTGATCCGTCCTTCTCCATCCATATTTTTCAATGGATTCCCTGCTCTGTCCGATATTGGATACACCGGCCCGACCACCATGTTTTTTCCGGGAAGCGCAGCAAAATTCACATATTTTTTCCATACCTCCGGCTGCATCCAGTCATAGGAAGAAGCAAAGATCAAATCATATTTTTTAAGTACAGAGAGGTCTGCCAGACTGTCTGTAATATCGTATTCCTGATGGCATGCATCCAGGGCATCCATCACCTTAAGAATCCAGTTTTCCTTTCCGTAATGCGCATGGGTATCTACCATCTTATCCGGCATCTTTTCCGGATGAAACAGCTTCTCCGGAATATCCGTTCCTTTGATAAAACAGTTAGAGGAAAAAGTATTTCTGTCGCGCAGGGATAAGAGTGCTTTCAGACGCCCCATATCATAATTCTTTACAATCAGGATCGAAGGTTTTCTCTGAAACCGATAAATCTCCTCCTTTTTCAGCATATTCATAAGACTCCGGAACATGAAAAACCATGCAGGCCGCATAGATCCGTCATTTCTCAAAGGACACCCTGTCCACCGGTTTCTGTCTGCAAGCATGTAAAAATTTACAGCCTTCATACCGTTTGCAAACGCATACAAATAGCCGAATAATTCCTCGCCTGGGCTTAAAAGCAAACCTCTGTCAAACCATGAGCCGGAACCGAATTCCGGTACAAATGGAAGCCTGCTGCTGCCGGAAAGATAGCGAATTCGCTCCTTCAGCATGGAGGTATCTCCAGGATCCGGATAGGCATCCATTCCGGCAACATCCAGTCCGGGAAGCTGTTCATCCAGATAAACAGAAATCGGCGTATATTCCTGATATGCACAATTATGAAAAACAGGAATCGGAAGTTTCAGCTCCTCAAGAATGGTCAGCATCCTTTTCAGGCTGTCCCGAATCTGATATTCTTTATATTCTGTCCAGTCAAAATACGGCTCCAGTCTTTCCTCCCCTTCCTGATAACAGGAAGGAAGAACCACCTGTGAAAAGTTTTCATAGGAAGTGCCATATGCCTGATTCAGTCTTTGAATCTGTTCATATTTTTCTTCCAGCATCTGGTGGAACAACTCTGCAGATGCTGCGGAATAATCCAACACGTAAGGATGATCCCGGAAGAAATTGCAGGTTTCATTGTCTGCCTGAATCAGCACGATTCCACCATCCGGATAACAATGCCGCCTTAAAATAGGCCCAAGGGCTCCAAAATAATGCCTGGTCTCCTCATAGAACTCCGGAGATGCATAGGAAGGAACAGGGAATTGTTTTGTCACATAAGGATACACAACCGGTGTCCCTTCAGGACTTTTTGCCTGAATCTCTTCCCGTTCCAGAAGCCAGTCCGGATAACCGAACAGCGTCATTTCCGCATTAATATGAGGACCTGGACGCACGATCACATACAGTCCTTTTTCCTCGCAGAGATACAGGAACTTCTCCAGGTCGTTCCGTGGATTCTTTTCTCCAAAATCGAATTCTCCACGAACAGGCTCATGGATTCTCCAGGGAATATACGTCTCCACAATGGAAAATCCCATATTTTTTACGCCGTCCAGAACACGGCTCCAATGCTCCGGCTCCATACGCCAGTAATGAACGGAACCACTGTACAGCGGATATTCTTTTTTCCCTATCTTCAGTCCGTTTTCCGTAAAAATAACATTTTTTTTCATCGTTTCATCCTTTCACTGCCCCTGCCGTCATACCTGCAATTACCTGCTTCTGAAACAGCAGATACATGATAACAACCGGAATAATGGAAATCACAAACCCTGCACAAAGCAGTCCGTACCGGGTAGCATAGGAACCTTTCAGAGCTGAAATTGCCAGCGATAATGTTTTCTTATGCGGAGAAGAAATCAGTACCAGTCCCAGCAGAAGATCATTCCAGCAGTTCAGAAATGCAAGGGTGGCAACCGTTGCAATGCCCGGTTTTGCAATCGGAAAAATGATCCGGAAAAATATCTGGGAACGGGAACAGCCATCGATGGTTGCCGCCTCATCCATCTCTCTGGGAATCCCTTCAAAAAAACCATTCATGATAAACATGCTGAAGGAAATATTAGTTGCCGTATACATCAGCACCAGTGCGAACAGATTGTCCGTCAGGCCCATTCTTTTAAAAATCAGCACCGACGGAATCAGCAGCGCATGAATCGGTATCATAATTCCGAGAGAAAAATAAATCGAAAGGAACCCGTTTTTCCAGACTCTTGTAAGAATATAGCTGCCCATGGACGTGATCATGATCAGAATCACCAGCGTCACCAGACAGACAAACATACTGTTGAGAAAATTTCTCCCCACATCTGCGCCTTCCCACACTTCCCGGTAGTTTTCGATAAGCAGCTCCTTCGGCAGGCCGAAGGGATCTCCAAAAATACTGTTATTATCCTTAAAAGAAGAAATCAGAACCCAAATGAATGGGTAAAGGGAGATCACTGCCATAATCGTCAGGAACAGATATTTCACGATTGTAAAAAGCTGATATTTCCATGATTTATGTAAGAATTTCAAAAGTATCCCTCCTGTCAGTCCCTGGTAAGCGCTGCAAGCTTGTTAAATAAAACGGTAATCACCAGAGATAATGCAACAATGGTCATTGTGATCGCACTGCCTGTTCCGAAGTCAGAATTCACAAACGCTGTCTTATACATATAGACACCCAGGTAAGCCGAACGTACACCGGGGCCTCCTCCCGTCATAATCCAGGAATGTTCAAAGGCTTTCAGAGAACCGGTCACACAAAGCACAATACAGATATTTGTAAAATTCACAATTTCCGGAAGAACCACATGAAAGAAAATCTGAGTTCTGCTGGCGCCATCAATTTCTGCGCTTTCCACCAGTTCCCCCGGAATGGACTGCAGTGCCCCCAGAAAAATCGTCACATAAAGGCCGATATACTGCCATACCTGAGGAGCCATCACTGCATACAAAAGCGTACGGATATTAGACAGCCAATTGGTCTGAAATGCTCCCAGCCCAATCATCTCCAATAGTCTGTTGAACACCCCGATCTCACTGTTATAAAACAGGGAAAACATCAGAGAAATAGCAACCGGTGCAATGACAACCGGCAGAAAAAAGACGGTTCTGTAGATTTTCATCCCCCTCGTTTTCATATACAAAAGATAGGCCAGCAAAAGCCCCATGGGAATCTGGATTAATAGAGAAATGACCACCAGTTTAATGGTATTCTGAAAGGTGATCCAGTAATCACTGTTGGAAAAAATGTCACGGAAATTATCAAGTCCTACGAATATTTTTTCGGTAATTCCGTTCCATTCCGTAAGGCTGTAATATCCCGTCTGTACCAGGGGAATAAACAAAAACAACGTATAAATCAGAAATACCGGCAGCAGAAACCCGATACAAACAGGTGCCTTTCTGTATTTTTTCATAGCCTCTCCTCTCTGAAAAAGGGACTGCTCCGAATAGTTCTCCGGCAGCAATCCCCTTTGCTCATGTATCATTTTTTAACTTATACCTGCTCCCCGACAAAGGGAATCTGTTTTCTGTCTGCCAGCTTATTTATCCAGTACAGCCTGTACCTTATCTACAAATTCTTCAGCAGAAATCGCTTTGATAAACAGCTCATCCAGGCTGGAATCCATCATGGAAATCGCATCTGCACTTGGCATAGTGGTATAATGTACCTGTACCAGATTTTTATCTGCCGTGTAATCCAGCGTCTTTTGCATGATCAGTTTCTGAGCTTCTTTATTCACCTCTACCTTCTTACAGGGGATCATACCGCTTTCGGTAAGAGATTCTGTCAGTTCATCGGAAGCAAGCATATCACATACCTGAACCAGTGCATCATGTTTTTCCGGATCTTCATAGGCAGCCTTGTTGATCATGAATCCATATACGGTAAATCCTGTCTGAATTGTTGCAGGATCAACAGTCGCATCCGGCATCTGCGGCAGCGGAATAATGTCACTGCATTCCTGGATATCATCCGGAATCGCTTCATACATCCACGGATAAGTATAGGTCATGGCTGCTTTTCTGTCGGTATAAAGCTGAAGGCTTGCAGACCATCCGCCGTTTGCCATGGTGTCTTCCGGGAATAGTTTGTTGTCGATCATGTCAAGAAGAGTTTCTGCTACCTTAACGGCATTGTCTGTCTTAAATGCACCTCCGGATGCCAGGGCTGCAATCTCCTCTGCAGCACCGTCATACTGATTATACAGCTCACTGAACAGGAATTCGGAAGGAGTTCCGCCATTGCTTCCTACTGCCATGGGGATAATTCCATTTTCATTCAGAACCTTTCCTACCTCCAGAAGTTCTTCATAAGTAGTTGGATATTCCAGTCCATATTCCTCAAAGATTTCTTTGTTTGCCAGCAGAACACCTCTGGTGGATTCAATGGGAATACCATAGGCATTTCCATCTCCTGCGATATAATAATCGAAGGCTCCTTCGTCAAAATCCTCCCGTTTTACCTGGTCCGTGTCAGCAAAATAATCGTCCACGTTCAAAAGAAGACCGGCATCCACCATATCTTTCATCATTCCGCCACCCCAGTAGGTAAACACATCAGGAAGATCTCCGGAAGCTGTCTGAGTCTTAATCTTTGTCTTGTAATCTTCCGTACTATAGGTCTGAAGTGTGATATCCATGGTATCCGCATGTTCTTCCTGGAATTTCTGGAAAACGGGATAGAAATAATCATATTTGGAGTCGCCTTCGCCCCAGTTTGTTGCTACCACAATGGATACCTTATCTTCCGCACGAACTTCCTCGCCGCCGGTTACTGCCAGACCTCCTGCACAAAGAATTGCAGCCATTCCCAATGATAACCATCTTTTTTCTTTCATTTTTTTACCTCCTTTGTAATTGTTCCGTTTCGTTTTCATGTCCATATTATTGCAGAAAACCCCATTTTTTGAAATATCAATAAATTACCGGAAATGTTATAAAATCTTACACTGTAACTGTTCAGTACCTTCAAAGTTACCCTTCCTGAATAGTTACCTTACACTCATTTTTTCCTATGTCTTTCATTCCATAAATTCAAAAAGAAATCCCTGAAAAAATTCCAGGGATTTCCATATCGTTTTTCACGTATTTACGATGCGTTCTCACGAACCGTGTTTTTCCACACAACATCAGTAGTTCCGGGTCTTCTCGTAATTTCCGTTAATGCTCTTGGAATTTCCTACTGTGATATAGTTTTCCTGCACATTCAGTGTAATTCCATTGACACCTTTTCCTGAAAGCTTATAGTTATTGCCGCTGACCTTCAGAAGATTTCCGCTGAGAGTTCCGGTACCGCCGCTGTTGTAATTTACCGTGAATTTCACCGTTCCACAGTCTGTTCCGCTGGCTGCTCCCAGAGTATTTTTATCAGAGTACAGGCGAATCTCCATGATCACTTCTTTTCCTTCCGGATAGAGGCGGTATTCTCCGCTGAAATTATAATACTCCAATGTCGTGGAGGATCCGGATGAACCGGAGGAAGATGTTGTACTTCCGCCGTCTCTGATTGCAATGAGTTTATTTAAATTGGCCGTTTCATACTCATTAAAAATACTTTCATTGAAAGCGGAAGGCTCAATATATCCATAATACCAGGACTGAGAATTGAAGTAGTCCCGGTATTCCTGCATATCAAATTTTCTGCCTCTGCGGGCATAGATCTCGTTGATAGCAAGCTGCAGATCCTCTGCGGAAAGAGAGGCCGCTTCGGTATCTGAAATATATCTCAGGTCGCTTCCCGGAAGAATATAATGGATTTCTCTTCGAAGCGTTTCAATATTGTTCTCTTCAATTTCATTGAATACATTTACATCGAAATCCTCTGCCGCAACCGTTCCGAAATACCAGGATTTTTCATTAAAGTAATCCTGCACCTGACTGATCTCGAACATTCTTCCGTAGCGGGCATAGATCTCATTAATTGCCATCTGTCTTTCACTGTCTGAAAGACTTGCCGCTTCCCGGGCTGAAATCTCTTCGATGGAGGAATTTGGAAGGATATAATAGTTTGGAGAACGATCCAATCCCTCCACAAGAACATTTCCATCTGTGATTGCGGCCTGCACCGACGCCGGCTGAATTGCACCGGCCGGAATCCCTCCAATCACCAACATTGCCGCAGCACATGCGGCAGCTGCCATTTTTCTTTTTAACATAACTGCCTCCCTTCCGATGCCGTCCTGACATCCTTTTTCTCCTGTATGTCTGAATTATACCACGTTTTGTTCATATATCCTATTATACATTTTCTTTTTTTTCTATTGTATTCACAATTTTCCACAAGTCTCCCCCCAAAAAATAAACATTTTACTGTTGACTTTTTCGCTTTAAAGCGTTATATTTGTTTTCAGATTAAAAGTCATCAGGAGGAAATTCACATGAAAAAACAGATTTTAGCAACCGTTCTTTCTACAGCAATGGTAGCCGGACTTTGTGTTGTACCGGTATCTGCAGAAGAAAAAGAGGTTTATACCGTTGGCATCTGCCAGCTTGTTCAGCATGAAGCACTGGATGCAGCTACACAGGGATTTATCGATGCACTCACCGAAGCAATGGGCGATCAGGTAGAGATTCTGGAAGTTCAGAATGCTCAGGGCGATTCCAACACCTGCTCTACTATCGTAAATGACTTCGTTTCCAAAGACGTAGATCTGATTCTGGCAAACGCTACACCGGCTCTTCAGGCTGCTGCAGCCATCACCGGTGATATCCCGATCCTTGGCACCTCCGTTACAGAATACGGCGTTGCTCTTGGAATCGACGATTTCGACGGCACAGTAGGAACCAATATTTCCGGTACCTCCGACCTTGCTCCGCTGGATCAGCAGGCAGCAATGCTTAACGAGCTGTTCCCGGATGCCGTAAATGTAGGACTTCTCTACTGCTCCGCAGAAGCAAACTCCCAGTATCAGGTTGACACTGTTCAGGCTGCTCTGGAAGAGCTTGGCTATACCTGCAAACAGTACGCATTCTCCGATTCCAACGACCTGTCTTCCGTAACGACCACCGCTGCTGACGAAAGCGATGTGATCTATGTACCGACAGACAATACCGTTGCATCCAACACAGAGATCATCAACAACATCTGCCTTCCGGCTGAAGTTCCGGTAATCGCAGGAGAAGAAGGTATCTGCGCAGGCTGTGGTGTTGCAACACTTTCCATCAGCTACTATGACCTCGGCGTTGCAACCGGAAAAATGGCTGCACGTATCCTTGCAGACGGCGAAGACATTTCCGCAATGCCGATCGAATACGCACCGGAATTCACAAAGAAATACAATGCCGACAACTGTGAAACACTTGGCGTTGAAATTCCGGATGATTATGTAGCAATCGCCGCAGAAGAATAATCTATTTGTTACCGTTCACAGGTAACATCAATTTTCAATTATAATACGGACACGGACAGCGAGAGGGTTCACGCCTTCCCGCTGTCCGCGTTTTCGCAGGAAGGAGAAACTACGTATGGGAATTACCAGTTTACTGAACGCCCTGCCCGGTGCCGCTGCACAGGGACTGATCTGGGGCATTATGGCCATTGGTGTTTATCTGACCTACCGTATTCTGGACGTTGCTGACCTGACGGTTGACGGTACGATGTGTACCGGAGGTGCCGTCTGCATCATTTTGATGATGAACGGATGCAATGTCTGGATCGCCATGCTTGGTGCCGCAGGCGCCGGAATGCTGGCCGGACTGGTGACAGGAATTTTTCACACCTTTATGGGAATCCCGGCAATTCTGGCCGGTATCCTTACACAGCTTGCGCTGTACTCCGCAAATCTGAAAATTATGGGAAAAGCAAACCAGGCAATCAACGTTGACAAATTTGATCTCCTGGTTTCCCTTCGTTATATCAAGAATGTTCCGATCACACAGAATACCATTCTGATCGTCGCGATCCTGATTGCCGTGCTGATCGCCATTCTTTACTGGTTCTTTGGAACAGAGCTTGGATGCTCTCTTCGTGCAACAGGCTGCAATCCCAACATGTCCCGTGCACAGGGTATCAATACCAATATCAACAAAGTCCTTGGCCTGATGCTTTCCAACGGCCTTGTAGCCCTTTCCAGCTCTCTTCTGGCACAGTACCAGGGCTTTGCAGACATCAACATGGGCCGTGGCGCCATCGTCATCGGTCTTGCCGCAGTCATCATCGGTGAAGCCGTATTTGGCCGTATTTTCCGTAACTTTGCTCTGAAGCTCGTCAGCGTGGTTCTGGGTTCCATCCTTTACTATCTGGTTCTTCAGACCGTTATCTGGCTGGGTATCGATACGGACCTTCTGAAGATGCTGTCGGCTCTGGTGGTTGCCCTGTTCCTTGCATTCCCGTACTGGAAGAGCAAATATTTTACAAAGCCTGCAAAACGGGGAGGTAACACAAATGCTTGAGATCAAAAATATTTATAAGACATTTAATCCGGGAACCATCAACGAAAAGGTGGCATTAAACGGACTTTCCCTGAAATTAAAGGAAGGCGATTTTGTTACCGTCATCGGCGGAAACGGCGCCGGAAAATCAACAATGCTGAATGCCGTTGCCGGGACCTGGCTGGTGGATGAAGGACAGATCCTCATTGACGGTCAGGATGTGACAAAGCTTCCGGAGCATAAGCGTGCCCTTTATCTGGGCCGTGTATTCCAGGATCCCATGAACGGCACCGCTGCCACCATGGGAATTGAGGAAAATCTTGCCCTGGCAAAGCGCCGCGGCAAAACCCGTCTTCTTCGCCCGGGAATTACCCGCAAGGAGCGTGAGGAATACAAGGAGCTTCTGAAGGTTCTTGGCCTTGGACTGGAAGATCGCCAGACTTCTAAAGTGGGCAATCTTTCCGGCGGACATCGTCAGGCGCTTACCCTCCTGATTGCCACCCTGAAAAAGCCCAAGCTGCTTCTCCTCGATGAGCATACGGCAGCGCTTGACCCCAAGACCGCCGCAAAGGTTCTGGAAATTACGGATATGATCGTGAATCGCGACCACCTGACCACTCTGATGATCACCCACAATATGCAGGATGCCATTGCTCACGGCAACCGTCTGATCATGATGATGGATGGAAAGATCATTCTTGATATTGAAGGTGAAGAAAAGAAAAAACTGACTGTCCGGAATCTTCTGGATCAGTTCGAAAAAGCCAGCGGAAAAGAATTTTCCAATGATTCCGCACTGCTGGGCTAAACACAGAACATTCGAATGCAAAGCACCCTCCGTTTCCGGGAATACCGTGGAACAGAGGGTGTTATTTTATATTTTGCATTCCATCAAAATGACCTGCCGCCGGGGACAGGTCATTTTTCAGTGATTCACTTATTTATTTTTTTTACGGTAAATGAGGATCACAACAATGCAGATCAGAATAACCGCTGCTCCCAGAATGATCACAAACATGCCGATCGGTGTGTCATCTCCTGTCCGAACCTGCTGCGTGGAGCTTCCTCCGCCGCCTGTCGTTCCTGTTCCGCCGCCGGATCCTGTGGGCACGGTCGGAGTCGCTTCCGGTGTCACAGTCGGTGTAATCGTCTGCGTTACACCAGGTGTTGGCGTCGGTGTATCCAACGGGAAGGTATTGGTAATCACAACGGACTTCTCAGAATCCTTCAGTGACATGGTCAGTTCTGCCTGGTCGATGGAAACGGCAAATGCCAGATTCTTAGCCGTATCAAGCGGCGTACCGTTCTTATCGGTTTCTGCCACATAATAGGTCTGCGCAGCTTCTTCCGTATCTCCGATCGGAACATCCACGGTAACCGTTGTCTCGCTGCCTCCTGCCATATCCAGGGTCAGCACATCACCCACACGGCTCTTCAGCTCCTTATCCTCAAAGACTGCTGCATAATAAACCGCGTTGGAATTCAGAGGCTCTGTACCTTTAAGAACCTTCTTTGTCACCGTCAGTTTTCCAACATAATAATATCCATCCGGCAGCTCGCCAAACATATTATCAAATTCAAACAGATGCTCCGGCTCTGTTTCCGTAGGTGTTACCTCATAAACATCCGGGAAGAACGGTACACAGATCACTTTGCCTACTTCCACCTCTTCCAGCGGATTGCCAAACATATCTGTCTCGCCCACGAAATAGGATTTTCCGATCTCCAGATTCGAGAAAACCACCGAAGCGGTACTCTGTCCGTGATATTCCAGAGCCTTCACGCCGGAAATTCGTTCGGTACGTTCCTCATCTGCAAAAAGAGCCACATAAAATACACCGTCTTTGGAAGAAATTTCATTATCCGAAAAATCAACAAGGCGCTTGGTCACGATCAGGCTTCCCGGAGTGACTTCCTCCCGTTCATCCACCATGGAGACCTCACAGATCACTGCTTCCGTATCACTGACAGTCAGAGGCACATCCTTTGCCACCAGATAACCGTCCGG
Source organism: uncultured Blautia sp. (assembly GCA_945872375.1). Taxonomy (GTDB): domain Bacteria; phylum Bacillota; class Clostridia; order Lachnospirales; family Lachnospiraceae; genus Blautia_A. The sequence continues at coordinate 17,433 of CAMBYR010000008.1, forward strand.
CGCAGCCACCTCGGAGAGATAGTAATCGCCTGCCGGAAGAGCACGAATCACCTGCGGCTCCTCGCCGGAAATAAATGCATATTTTGCTTCTCCGTTTTCATCCACGATCACCTGACCGTCCGCGTCCTTCAGCACCAGTCTGGCGCCGGAAACCGGATTGCCCTCTTCATCTACTTTATTGATCTCCACATAGGTGCGGTCATTCACCACTTCCACACGTTCCACATGGCCGTCGCCTTCTTCATAAAGCTCGTTTACCTTTACCACCTGACCGGCCTGGGAAATCTGAAATTCTGCCGGTTTCCCATTCCGGACATATCCATCAGGTGCTTCTGTCTCCACAAAACGATAACTGCCCACAGGCATATCCGTTACCGCGATCTGTCCGTTTTCATCGGATACCAGATTCGCCTGAAGCTCTTTCCAGTAAAAGCTTCCCGATTCGTCCGTGCCTGCCTCTGCGCCTTCCGGAGCTGTCTCTCCCTCCTTCAGCACAACCTTTTCCTGAAGCTGAAAGACTGCCTGACCAACGGCATTTCCCTCATCATCCACTTTATTTACAATTACAGCGCCGCCCGGAAAGGCATACTTCGGAGAAAGGACCGCATCGTAAATCGGTGTTCCGTCACCGCCGGTGTACGGAATAGGAACCAGCGCCGGCTGAACCGCCAGGGTATTCTTTCCTGAAATCTGAGACGCCAGATAAAGACCCGGTTCCAGTCCGGTAAAGTTCACCATTCCATTGGCATCCGGAGCTTCCAGTTCTCCTTCGTCTCCGATTTCTGCTGCGTAATCCGCCAGCTTTTCCGCTGCCGCCTGTGCTGCCGCAGAATCATTCAGATCCGTCACCGAAACACCGCTGTCCGCATATTTCTTGTGAAAGATAAAGCTTCCATCCTGATAATCCGCAATCTGGTAAAGCATCATTTCCAGATTTTCCTGCCCTTTGGGGAGCTGAAGCCGGACGGAGCCCTTCACTCCGGTCTCCGCCTGCGCCGCCAGAACCGGCAGACAAACGGAAAGCATCATCACGGCCGCCAGACAAAGCGCCAAACCAAACCTCCAAAACCTCTTCCTCTTCATCGACAAATCAATCCTCTCTTCCTTTCCTTTTTCTTGCGGGTACAAAAAGAATCAGTAAAATAATCAGTAACCAGACTGCTCCCACTGCAGCAATCAGATATTTTCTTAAATCATCCGCCGGAATCGTTTCCACCGGCGCCTCTTCGGCAGGCGGCTGAAGAAGGATCTGTCCCGGCGTATATTCTGTCCGGCTTCCCCTCACCAGAAGCCTGTGCGTATTAATGCCATAGGGCACACAGGTAACCAACGTCACATAATCCTGTCCCTCCACGATCCGGATATCTTCCGTTTCCTCCGGCAGAACCACCTTGATCTGATCCACCTGATAGGCAAGGACCTGATCCATCACATGGAGATAAAACATATCTCCTGTCTCCAGTTCATCCAGTTCCGTCAGAATCTTTGCTGTGGGAAGTCCGCTGTGCCCTGACAGGACACAATGGGTGGATTCCCCTCCGATGGGAAGGGATGACTCCGGCAAATGTCCAATGCCCTTTTCCAGCACATCTTCCTCCACACCGTGGTAAATCGGAAGATAGGTGTGCAACTTCGGAATTTCCAGATATCCAATAGCATCCGTCACTGCCAGAAGATCATTGTAAGATACCATCGAAGTTTTTTTTGCAGGATCTTTCAAAATATCATTATACTGTGCTGCTTCGTCCATCATTTCCATACGGACTGAAGCATCCTTTTCCTCCACTGCTGTATTGTATCCGCTGATCTCCACGCGGGCATCATACTCCACCAGCCAGTTGCTGACCGTAGGATAGGCCATGATTCCCAGCCCCGCCGACAGCAGAAGAAAACAAAATAACAAAAACAATCGGTTGCCAAAATTTCGACTCATAGTCTCTCTCTTTACCAGTAAATAACGCTTCAGCGTTTTCTGTAGAATAATAATATACAAATTAAAAACAGAATCGACAACGGAATAAACACAATAATCGCCACAATTCTCGGGGCTATCTGCTGAGCATCCGATGTAACAAGTACAGAAGACGCTTCATCCAGATTTTCAATCCGGTGTCCCCTTACCAGAAGGCGATGGCTGTTGATTCCATAAGGCGTACAGGTCACCAGAGTACAGAGATCCTCTCCTTCCACAATTTCCAGACAGGATATGTCTGTGGGTTCCACGATCCGGATCTGATCCACTTCGTAAGTAAGTGTCTCATCCAGAACACGCATGATAAAAATATCGCCCTCCACCAGTTCATCCAGATTGGTAAACAGCTTTGCCGACGGAAGGCCTCGATGGCCGGAAACTACACAATGGGAGGATGCCCCTCCCACCGGAAACGCCGTTCCTTCAATGTGTCCTACGGCAATCTGCAGGACCGCTTCATCCGTTCCGTGGTAGATCGGCAGGGAAACCTCAATGGCCGGTATTTCTATATAGCCGATAATTCCGTTTCCGCCAATATTCAGAATATTCTCGTACTGTTCTGTCTCCTCTTCCGTACCGATCCAGCGCTGGCCTGTTTTGGCAAGCTCCTGATTATACTCTATGGCCTCATTCCAATATCTGGAATAATCCACTTCTTCTACTTCCGCTACCGTATCTGCATAGCTTGCAATGGCGCGCGACTGGTGAAAAGAATTCCAGTAATCACTTACTGTTGGATACAGCAGTAAGGAGATGCCAATGAGAAGAA
>CAMBYR010000009.1 GCA_945872375.1 uncultured Blautia sp.
CACTCTGGGGAAGGGAAATACATTAAGCGGAAAGGTCAGCGGCCGGGCGGGAGGCAGCATGCCCGGAGATGTTTCCTCCCTGCCGGATACCGGGGATGCATCGTCCGGTGCAGGGAATACCACAGGCAGTACAGGGAATGCTTCAGCAGCACAGACAGGAGGTTTTCGGTTTACAGAGGTAGAGGATCCTTCCACCGGAATGAAAGTTGCCAGATGCTATGTTCCTTCTGATTACACGGTATCCGGAGAAACCTGCTGGTGCGGAAAATGGCAGAGCATTGGTGCACCTGCGCAGGTGTATATTACGGCAGCGAGCCCGGATCAGAACACGGTGATGGGATATTATTCCATAGTATGCTATGAGGAAATTGTGGATTATTCACAGGAGGGGATTACCCTGAAGTCACACCAGGATGGTGTCTTTGATGCAACGTCGCTGGTTCCCATGCTGAGATTTATGACAGCGGATTCCTATTGTGATTATCTGGCACAGATCATACTTCCCGGGCAGGAGCTGGTACTTCAGGGACAGGCAGAGATTACGGCGGAACAGCAGTCGATCATGGATACCATGGCAAACAACCTCTATCAGCAGTCGCTTCAGCTATCCGGTGGAACAGGAGCTGCTGTGGAAGGCGCCTATTTTGGAATGGCAGAGCGTACTTATTCCGTAACACTGGATGGATATCCGTTTCTGCTGACTGTATCGACTGCCACAGAAGGAGTACAGATATCTTATACAATGGAAATGGCTTACCAGATGGGAACGTGTCATTCCACGTTTGTTGGCTGGGATTCGCCCTATACATTTTTCATGCTGACACCGGAAAGTGAATATCAGGCGCACACACCGATGTATGAACAGTTTATTATGAACACTTCGCTCAGTGATCAGTTTATCAACGCCTTTAATACCGCAAAAAATCAGATTACCCAGCAGATGCTTCAGACAAGCAGTGCCAGCATGGATGCTGTCAGTGATTACTGCAGAAGCAGTATCAGTTCGGCGGCAGGAAGTGAAACCTCCTATTCTGATGAACGTTTTACCGACTACATTTATGACCAGAATGATTACACGCTGTCCAACGGAGATCATGTAAAAGTATCGACATCCTATGACTACGTTTATGCGGATGACAGCGGAAATGTATATGTTTCCAACAGTGCAGACCAGCCTGCAGGAACCACAAGACTATATCCCAACTGACAGGGAAGATAAGGAGAAAAACAGTATGAAAAATAATGCAAAGAAAAAAGGAATGGCAGCAGTGATCTGTGCGGCAATGCTTGTCGGAATCGGAAGTTATCCCGTACATGCAGGAATCAAAATCGGAGATATCGGAACTGAAATTGATAAGATTACCGTGCCCGGAACAATGGATGTGGAAGGCGATGTGATCGCACTGGATGACCTGGGAATTTCTGTTACCGCATCGGACTATGTAGCTCTTGGGGAGTCGGATGGGTTTGTATATATTTATACGATGGAAAATGACTCCATACCGTATGTGATCGTAGGAAAATACAGTGGGGAGCTGGAAGATCCTACCGGAGAATTTACAGACTATATGAGAGGGGTATATGCGGATCTTCAGGTGGCAGAAGAAGCAGGAACGATTACCCTGGGAAGCAGGAATTATTCCAGGATCGTTTATAACTATACGGTAAGCGGATATACGGCTGTGGATACACGTCTTTTCTGTGTGTGGAACGGAAATACCTATATGTTTGGTACAAAGGAGGTTCCGGAGCTGTCATATAACGTGAGTGACGGAATTCTGGAAAGTGTTGCGGGAAGCTTTGCACCACTGGCAGGAGGAACAGATGACTATCAGATACATGTGGACAGCACAGGCACAACAGGCACAACAGGTACTTCGACGGACACGCCGTCAGAGGGATCCATTGTTTTTGATGAATCAGTGGCGTCCTATCAGGGTACCTGGGTATACTTTGAAGACGGATTCAGACTGTATCTTCCCTCGGACTGGAGCGAATATGAAATACCGGCAGAACAGCAGCAGCAGGGAACTCTCTATGTGGCAGGTGAAGATCCGCTGACAGATACCTCTCCGATGATCGTGGTTGCATGGGGAGAGAATTCAGAACAGGAAACAATTGAAGAAATAGCAGGTGACATTACTTCTGACGGGTATCAGGTGGACGATATTGTGACGATCAATGGTATTGAATGTGTGGCATACCAGGATCTTTCTGAGAATGGAAGCGGTGTGGCATTCCTGTGTCCCGGAAGAAGCGAATATTTCATTGTTGTGCATGCGATCTCTTATTCTCAGAATGTAGATCTGATCAATACCATTTTATGTTCTCTGAGTCTGGGCTGACAGTTGTGAGTGTATCGGAAATTTGACTTGTGGTCTCATGGCGATTGCGGTATAATAAAAGACAGACTAGGTTTTATTTTACGCAGATAATATCGGCTATGGGGTTCATGAAAGATGAAAAATACATTTTTTGACTGGAAGACTTTTTCAGAGGAATATGGAAATCCTCCGTTTCCGAAACAACTGATGGAGGAGATCTTCCTAATCGATTTAAATAAGGAAAAGGTGTGGCTGTCCAGAAAAGTAGCAGAGGTCATATACGGAGGAGCTGCAGATAATCTGGACAAAACCTCGGCGTGGATCACGGAGGAGGAATTTGAAGGAGCTTTATCGGAAAACAGCCGTAATGGATTCCGACAGCAGAAAAACCGACTGATAGAAAAAAAGGTTTCACGGGTAAGCTGTCATACGGCCATACAGAGCGGTGAAAGAAATCTGAGCTCTGTGATCTATATGTGTCCTCTGGAGATTCCGGGAATGCTTCTGGGCTTTTTCTCCGTTGATGATGAACCTGTTCGGGAATATGAGAAATACATGGAACAGATGATTCAGAAGCTGCAGCGGGCACAGGATGTAAATCAGCTGATTCTGGAAGGGGCATCCGATTATATTTACCAGCTGGATGTTGTAAATAATATCTGTACATTTTCTCCAAAGGCGATGGATGTGCTTCCTCTGGAAACGCCTACTTTTTCAGATGCCATGAATCGGATTCTTTCATTCATCGTTCCTGAGGACCGGCAGGTTTTTCTGAATTCCTTTATTCCGTTTTTAACGGGAGAATCAGATCGTCATGTGGCGGAATACCGTGTACTGACGAAGCAGGGAGAGATCATGTGGATCTCCTGTCAGGGAAAAGGAAAGCACGACGAGCAGGGCAGACCTTTGATGATCGCAGGCTCCCTTCTCGATATTACGGAAAAAAAGAAACATGATGAAGAGCTTCAGAAAATGCTGTATGAGGATTCTCTCACAGGCCTGAAGACCAGAAACTGTTTTGAACGTGATATGAAGGAGCGGCTGAAGGATGAAAATGCATCCGGCAGCCTTCTGTATATGGATATCAGGAAATTCAAACTGTTCAATGAAATGTACGGACATGAGTTCGGCAATCTTGTACTGAAGGAATTTGCCTACATGCTGAATCTGTTCTTTTCAGATGCTCTTGGAATCTATCGGTTCAGCGGAGATGAGTTTCTCGTTCATCTGAAGGAAACGGATCATAAACGTATTCTTGCAAGAATGGCACCATTCCAGGGAAATCTGCTGCAGCCCCGGGAGATTGCGGCACATACGGTATATTTGAGTACCTATGTGGCAGTGGTGCTTTATCCGGAGCACGGCATCAGCATGGAACAGCTGATGAACAATGCCAACCAGTGTCTTTACCGGATTTCCAGAGAGGATAAAAAGGAAGTATGCTTTTATACGAAAGAGCACAGTGATGGAATTGCGCTGCAGTTTCTCCTGGAAAATGAGATGCGGAAGGACATCGAATACCAGTATCGGAATTTCCGGGTGGTATATCAGCCGATCGTACGTGTCAGAGACGGAGAAGCCTGCTGGATCGGAGCAGAAGCACTGCTTCGGTACACAAATCCGGAGATTCCGGAGGCAGACCAGATGACGGTCATTCATACGCTGGAGTTTTCAGGACTGATCATTCCTATCGGCCGGTGGGTGATCGCCCAGGCGGCAAAGGAATGCGGCCGGTGGAAAAAGAACGGATGCGAGAATGCCATTGTACATATTAATATTGCGGCACAGCAGGTGGCAGATACAGGACTTGTGGAGTTCATTCAGAATGAGTGCAGGGAAAATGAGATCAATCCTTCGCAGCTTGTGGTGGAACTGACGGAGACCTCTCTTCTGAGCAATTTTGAAGCTGCTTCAAGATTTTGTGAGCGTCTGAAGACTCTGGGAGTAGGTGTGGCTCTGGATGATTTTGGAACGGGATATTCCGGTTTTAATTACCTCAGAAATCTTCCGCTGACGCAGATTAAGATCGATCGGGCGTACACCACGGAAATTCAGAATAATCATTACAATCAGATCATTGTTTCTTTTATGAAGAATCTTACGGAAAATCTGAATCTTCAGCTTTGTGTGGAAGGCGTGGAAACAATGGAAGAGCTGAATGTGATACGGGAGAAGGGGATTGAACTGATCCAGGGATTTTATTTTGAACGTCCCATGGAAGCGGAGATGTTCCGAAAGGAATTTCCTGACAGGGCAAAATACAGAAAGATCTTTCCTGACGAAACAGAATAAAACGGAATAGAAAAAAGTACCCTCCGGGCAATGACTGCTTCGGAGGGTGTTTTATGCTCTGAATATTTTTTTACATATAATCTACAATTTCAGAATACGGAGCTGATCCTTGAAAAGACGAATGCGCATAGACCAGTCCATAGCGGGGAGCGGCCATGCTATGTAGTTTTTCTCTTTGTCCTTTTCCGGAATTTCAGGCACCGGATAGATCTGATCCTTGTGTTCGGAAGGACAGTCGATCCATTTGCCTCTGAGGCAGGAAAAAGCACGGCTGGCTACCATGGAAACGGCGCTGAACCCAAAGTGGAAAAACGATTTGTTTTGCAGAGAGAGCAGCGGGAACGGAATTTTCATGGCAGAGGTAACGGCCAGCATACAGGTGGAGGGAGAACAGCAGCCGGGAGTCCGATACTGAGCGATGTCTTTCAGAGCATCGGCGCAGTTTCCAAGGGTCAGAACCGGCATATTCAGCTTCGTGATCTGTTCCCTGGTATAGGGCTTTCCGTCCCGGTCAAACCAGTAGCGTGTTCCGTCAATCAAAACTCCGCCGCCGATCACAACAGCCAGAGGAAGCTCCTGATTCTGTTTTGGTGCATAGATCACATAGTCGAATCCGGAACGGAGGGCATTCAGACAGCCGCCGTCACATGCCATTTCCAGCTGACGGGCAACCTCCGGTGTCACTTCCTCCAGGGAATGAATTTTTGGTGCATGAGGCAGGCAGTGTCCTGCCAGTGCAAGTACATTCGGAAAGCTATTATGAAATTCCTCGTCCATCATGGATGGATTGGCTCTTCGGAAGGAAAAGCGGGGGATCTCGCCGTCAATTTCCACATCAGGTGATCCGAAACCTCGCTTTTGAGCCTCAGTGATCAGAGGTATGGTCTGGGGATCAATGCCCATGATCCTGGTGCCGACCTTATCGGTTTCCACCGGATCCGTGCCGGAAATCAGTACATGAGAATCCACCGGATCTACCGGTGCAGGCGTATTTCCCTCTCCGCCGATGACGCCGTCAATAATGATCAGATCCGGCTGGAAAAGATAAAGAAGATCGGCCAGCTTTTTGTTGATGTAATAGTTGTGGTTCCGCTCTCTGAGCGCATAGGGAATGGTGCCCATGGCATTTTTAAAGCCGAGAGTCACACCGGTATAGATATTGGTCTTGAGCTTGGGAACCGACACATAACAGGCTGTTCCGTCAATAATGTCTTTGTAAAGCTCCGGTATGTATACTTCTTTCATGACCTCTGCCTTAGGAAGAATGTAGCGGACAACCGGACATGTCTCCAGGGCCACCAGACCGGTTTTATGGTATCGGGCAATCCGGTCATAGCCTGCCACACGGAAGCTGGTGCGGGTGGGCATGGGCTTTCCGGAAGACTCTGTAATGACTATATTTTTCTGGTACTGCTTCAGATAGGCGATGACAGCGTCAAAAACACGGGGATCTGTGGATTCCGGATAATCTGAATCCTTCATTCCGCTTTCATGATAAACGGAAACGAGATTTGGTTTGACATACAGCCGCTGACAGGCGGAAAATTTTTTTGTAAACCCGGTTTTCTGATCCAGTGAATTAAGATTTTTCCAGACTGCATCATAAATTGCCCGGACATCTTTACGCTGAAAATATGCCTCAGTGCCATAATTTTTCGGCAGAGCCACATAATCATTACGAAAGTCCATGTCGGGAAGGGTGGTAACGGTTACATGAGGCTTCATAGGGAACTCCTTTGTATAAAAGTGCAGGATCTGCAGCAAAATTGACGGATTCTGTTTTTATTTTAATGTCGACACAGGAAAAATGCAAGGATTCTTTTGTGTTTTGTGTATACAATAACGCTGTGCAGTATTCCTTATGCACCTTTTTTCAGTATTATATTGAATCTTCCGAAGAAAGTGGCTGTTGTCACGGATGCTGCAAGAAAATCACTGACCGGTTCCGCAAGGAAAACAGCAAATACCTTGTCCTCCAGAAACAGGGGGAGAAGGAAAATCAGAGGAATCAGAAGGATCAGTTTTCGAAGGCAGGCAAGAAGCAGGCTGACTTTTGCCTGTCCAAGAGCCATAAAGCCCTGCTGGCAGCTTGTCTGAAACCCTGACGAAAAAGCACAGGCAAGGAAAATCCGGATGGCCCAGGTGGTGTAATTCACCAGCTCCTGATCAGAAGTAAAAATACCGGCGAACATTTTCGGAAACAGTATCACAAGAAGCCAGAAGAATGCGGAATAGGCTATGCAGGTCACAAACTGACAGTGGAAGGCCTGCTTTACCCTCCGGTCCTTGCCGGCACCAAAATTGAAACTGATAATGGGCTGCCCGCCCTGGCAGATCCCCTGAAGAGGCATGGAGACAAGCTGATTCAGGCTGGTAAGTACAGTCATGGCTCCTACAGCCAGATCACCGCCATAACGGGAGAGGCTGGACGTAAAGCTGATCGACAGAAGGCTTTCGGTAGAAATCATGACGAAGGACGAGATGCCCAGGGACAGGCAGGGGAGGATGGTTTCTTTTTCCAGCTTCATGTGAGAGGCGCGAAGGCGCAGAATGGTTTTCTTTCCGGTAAGGAAGCGAAGAATCCAGAGTGCGCTGACAGCCTGGCTGAAGACTGTGGCGATGGCGGCGCCGCGGACACCAAGGCCAAATCCAAAGATCAGGATGGGATCCAGGATAATATTCAGAACGGCACCAATGATCGTGGTAAGCATACTGACTTTTGCAAAACCCTGAGTAGAAATAAAAGGATTCAGTCCCATAACGATCAGGATAAACAGGCTGCCGAGAATATAGATCCTTCCATAGGAAACCGCATAGGGAAGCGTCATGTCTGATGCCCCGAAAAGCCGAAGAAGGACAGGTGCTGCCGCAAAAAACACAATTGTCAGGATTACGGCTTCTATCAGAAGAACCGTGAAACAGTTGGCAAGTATGGATTCGGCTTTTCTTTTATCGTTCTGTCCCATGGCAATTGCCGCATAGGGAGCACCGCCGGAACCGGGGAGCATGGCGAATGCCGTGATCAGCATGAGAATCGGGGCGAACAGGCCTACTCCCGTCAGAGCAGAGGCTCCGATTTCCGGTATGTGGCCGATGTAAATTCTGTCAACAATGTTGTAAAGTAAGTTTATGATCTGGGCAATAACGGCAGGAACCGCAAGCTGAAACATCAGTTTTCGTACGCTGCCGCTTCCCATATCCTGTTTGGGGGCTTCATGAGCCATTGAGATCACCTCTTGTAAATTGTTGTCCGGGTTTCCGGGGAGCCGAAATTATGCGGCTGCAGGGGAAACAGATTCCTCTATAGAATAAAACAAACAGGAGAAATTTTCAATCCGGAAATTGAGAAGGAAAGATTCCTGCTTTCGAGGAATTATTTTGCCATCGTGGAGCAGTCATGCTATAATGGAGGGACAATGAGTGAGGATCAAAAGCAAGGAGCGATGAAATATGAGTGTATTAGACAGTGTAAAAGCAGTAAAAAAGGCACAGTCAAATATGGCAGTGCAGACAGAAGAGCAGCGAAACCGGGCACTTCTGGAAATCGGAAGGAGTCTGGAGGAGCATCGGGAGAAAATCTATCAGGCCAACCGGGAAGATATGGAGCAGGCAAAAAAAGATGGAAAACCGGCCCCTGTGATCAAGCGTCTGGAACTGAATGAAAGCAAGCTTCAGGTGCTGACAGATGGAATCCGTGATCTTGTAGGCCTTCCGGATCCTCTGGGACACATTCAGCTTGCAAGAGAGCTGGACGAAGGGCTGACCCTGTACCGGGAAAGCTGCCCCATCGGTTCTATCGGTGTGATTTTTGAAGCCAGACCGGATGCCCTCGTACAGATTTCCACCCTCTGTGTCAAAAGCGGAAACTGTGTGATCCTGAAGGGCGGAAGTGAGGCCCTTCGCACCAACCGGGTGCTGTTTCGGCTGATTTATCAGGCAGTGCTGGATGCCGGACTTCCGGAAAACTGTCTGCTCCTTCTGGAAGACAGGGAAGAGATTGCGGAGCTTCTGGACTGTGATGGATATGTGGATCTTCTGATTCCAAGAGGTTCCAATCAGTTTGTGCGCTATATCATGGACCATACAAAGATTCCGGTAATGGGGCATGCAGACGGAATCTGCCACATTTACGCAGATAAGGACGCAGATGTGAAAAAGGCGGTTCCCATTATTTTTGATGCAAAGACCCAGTATGTGGCTGCCTGCAACACGGTAGAAACCCTTCTTGTCCACAGAGAGAAGGCAAAAGAACTTCTTCCGGCCCTGAAAGCCGCCATGGACGGTAAAGTGGAAATCCGCGGAACAGAGGAAGTGCAGCAGATCATTTCCTGTGCAGAGGCTGTGGAACAGGACTTTGCAACAGAATATATGGACTATATTATTTCCGTAAAACTGGTGGACAGTGTGGAAGAAGCCATTGAGCATATTAATACTTATGGCTCTCATCACACAGACTGTATCATTACCGAAAGTGCGGAAACAGCTGCCTTATTTATGAGAATGGTGGATTCCGCAGGGGTATATCAGAACTGCTCCACCCGTTTTGCAGACGGATATCGTTATGGCTTCGGCGCAGAAGTGGGAATCAGCACAAGCAAGCTTCATGCCAGAGGCCCGGTGGGACTGGAAGGTCTTGTAAGCTATAAATACAAGCTGTTTGGAAACGGACAGATCGTGGGGGATTATGCGTCCGGAAGAAAGCAGTTCCATTTTAAAGACCTCTGATCCGGATGACTGCGGAAAATTTGGGGAAAACAAGAATAGTCATTGCAAGGTGCAGGCAGAAAACGTTATAATGGAGATGAGGCATCAGGGGATAAGCGGACCCGTTCCGGTACTGATGCGTTGTGGATGCAGGAAGAAAAGTAGTAAAGGAGAAGGATTATGATTATTTACGCTGCAAAAGATTATGAGGAGATGAGCAAAAAGGCCGCTCAGATTATGGCTGCTCAGATTACACTGAAACCGAATTCCGTACTGGGACTGGCTACCGGTTCTACTCCGGTGGGAATGTACCGTCATCTTACGGAATGGAATCATGCAGGAGAACTTGATTTTTCGCAGGTATCCAGTGTGAACCTGGATGAATACAGAGGACTTTCCGGAGAAAATGATCAGAGCTATCGTTATTTTATGAATACAAACCTTTTTGATCATGTAAATATTGACAAGGCAAGAACCTTTGTGCCGGACGGACTTGCAGAGGATGCAGATGCAGCATGCGCAGATTATAATGAAATTATCTGCAGTATGGGCGGCATTGATATGCAGCTTCTGGGAATCGGCGGAAACGGCCACATTGGATTTAATGAGCCTGCCGATGCATTTGCGCAGGGAACGCATATTGTAGATCTTACGGAAAGCACGATACAGGCAAATGCCAGATTCTTTGAAAGTATGGATGATGTGCCGAAACAGGCCATTACCATGGGCGTGGGAAATATCATGTCGGCAGACAAGATCCTTTTGGTAGCATCAGGAGAGGCAAAGGCAGAGGCTCTTTACAACTCCCTGTATGGTCCGGTAACACCTCAGGTACCGGCTTCTATTCTTCAGTTCCATAAGAACGTCATGATCGTGGCGGACGAAGCCGCACTTCGTATTATCCGGGAAAAAGGACTGATCTGATATCAAAAGACACGGTTTTTCCGGTGAGAGATTATAAATAAGAGATCACTATTCAGGACATGTCTGCGAAAGCAGGCATGTCTGTTTAAGGAGAGAACATGGAAAAAGACAGAGAGCAGGGAGAGGGCAGATGGATCAGGGTGATCGCCAGAATAAGGACGGATTTTCCAACGAAATTCGGAATTCCTCATCAGAGCAGCCGTAATGATGCTCTGAAGGCGCAGATCATTTTTGAACCGGAATATCGCAATCCGGAGGCAGTCCGGGGACTGGAGGAATTTACACACCTCTGGATCGTCTGGGAATTTTCGGAGGCTGTCAGAGATACCTGGTCTCCCACAGTCCGTCCCCCGAAGCTTGGCGGAAATGTGCGAAAAGGCGTGTTTGCCACCAGATCCCCTTTTCGGCCAAATCCCATTGGTCTTTCCTCTGTGAAAATTGAAAGGGTGGAGATGGATCCCGAACTTGGACCGGTTATCCATGTGGCCGGTGCAGACATGATGGACGGAACGCCTGTTTATGATCTCAAGCCTTATCTTCCTTATGTGGACAGCCATCCGGAGGCTTCCGGCGGATTTACGGATCGGATCAAATATAAAAAGCTTCAGGTGGTATTTCCGGAGCAGTGGCTTTCGATGATTCCCGTGGAATACCGGGAAGCTCTGACAGGAGTGCTGGAAGGAGATCCACGGCCGGGTTATCAGAAGGATCCGAATCGGATCTATGGTCTGGCCTTTCGAAAATGGGATATCCACTTCCGGGTGGAAGGCGAAATCCTGACAGTTTGCGGGATTACAGACTATAAAGGATAAAAAAATTGAAAGAAATACTTGAAAAAAACATGGAGATTCAATAAAATACGCTTTGTGAGACTATTGGTACGGACATAAGAAATCATAATGCGAGGAGTAAACATATGAAAAAAGTAGTTAAGTTTGGCGGAAGTTCTCTTGCCAACGCAGAACAGTTCAAAAAAGTGGGAGAAATCATCAAAAGTGAGGAAAGCAGACGTTATGTGGTGCCGTCTGCTCCCGGAAAGCGTTTCGGCGGCGATACAAAGGTAACGGATATGCTGTATCAGTGCTATGCGGCAGCCGAAGCAGGAGAAAGCATCAGCGCTCTTCTTGGCAAGATCAAGGAACGCTATTACGAAATTATCAGAGGACTTGAACTGAGTCTTTCTCTGGAACAGGAATTTACTCAGATCGAAGCAGACTTCAAGGCGAAGGCAGGAAAAGAATATGCCGCTTCCAGAGGAGAATTTCTGAACGGAAAAATCATGGCAGCATATCTGGAGTTCCAGTTTGTGGATGCAGCATCTGTGATTCGCTTTTTTGAAGATGGTTCCCTGGATGTGGAAACAACGGACAGGCTTCTTGGCGAGTGCCTTGCCCAGTATGAATACGCAGTCATTCCAGGATTTTACGGTGCCCAGGAAGACGGAAAGATCCGTACATTCTCCAGAGGCGGCTCTGATGTTACCGGCTCTCTGGTGGCAAAAGCGATTCATGCAGATGTATATGAAAACTGGACTGACGTTTCCGGGTTCCTTGTAACGGATCCGCGAATCGTGAAAGATCCTGTTGTGATGGATACCGTAACCTATCGCGAACTGCGGGAACTTTCCTATATGGGAGCTACCGTTCTTCATGAAGACGCGATCTTCCCGGTTCGTAAGGAAGGAATTCCGATTAATATCCGAAATACCAACCGTCCGCAGGATAAGGGTACCTTTATTGTGGAAAGCACCTGCAAGAAGCCGCATTATGTGATCACCGGCATTGCAGGAAAGAAGGGCTTCTGCTCTCTGAATATTGAAAAATCCATGATGAACAGTGAGATTGGATTCGGACGTAAGGTTCTTCAGGTATTTGAAGAGCACGGAATCAGTTTTGAACATGTGCCGTCCGGAATTGATACCATGACAGTTTATGTACATCAGGATGAATTTGAAGAAAAAGAACAGCAGGTACTGGCCGGAATTCATCGTGCCGTTCAGCCGGATGTTGTGGAAATGGAATCCGGACTTGCGCTGATCGCTGTTGTCGGAAGAGGAATGAAATCTCAGAGAGGGACTGCAGGAAGAATTTTCTCCGCGCTGGCTCATGCGAAAGTCAACGTAAGAATGATCGATCAGGGTTCCAGTGAGCTGAATATCATTATTGGTGTGGACAATGAAGAATTTGAGCGTGCTGTAAAAGCAATTTACGATATTTTTGTGGTAACACAGATCTGATAAATGAGTGGAAAAACGTCTGCGTGCGGACGTTTTTTCTTTTGTCTTCAAACTATAAAACTGACACATTTTTCGGTAAAATAAACCTATCAGTCAGAAAATTTTTCCTGTAGAATAACGGTATAGCAATGAGGAAGGGGTAATGTGAGATGAATGGCAATATTATTGAAATATCACATCTGTGCAAAAGCTTTGGTTCGGTGAAAGCCGTACAGGATCTGAGCTTTCGCGTCAGGGAAGGGGAGCTGTTCGCCTTTCTTGGGATTAATGGGGCAGGAAAATCCACAACCATCAATATTATTTGCGGTCAGCTTTCCAGAGATGGGGGAAGCGTGATCATAGATGGAACAGATCTGAACAAAAATGTCGATAAGGTGAAAAGAGAGCTTGGAGTGGTATTCCAGAATTCCGTGCTGGATAAGGCCCTGTCTGTTCAGGAGAACCTGGAAAGCCGGGCAGCTCTTTATGGGATTACAGGGAGAGCATTTAAGAAACGTCTGGATGAACTGGCAGAGCTTTTGGATTTTAAGGATCTTCTGAAACGGTCTGTGGGGAAACTGTCAGGAGGACAGCGCAGACGGATCGATATTGCAAGAGCATTGCTTCATAAACCCAGGATCCTGATTCTGGATGAACCAACCACAGGTCTGGATCCGCAGACAAGGAACATTTTATGGAAGGTTATCGGTGATCTCCGCAAAAACGAAAACATGACGGTTTTTCTTACGACACATTATATGGAGGAAGCGGCAGATGCGGATTACGTGGTGATTCTGGACAGCGGCAGGATCGTGGCGGAAGGAACACCTCTGGAACTGAAAAATACGTATACCGGTGATTTTATTACCATTTATGGAAGCACGGAGGAACAGATCCGGCTGTTGGGAGCAAATTATACGGCAATCAGGGATGCTTACCGGGTAGCGGTTCCCAATACTGCGGCAGCAACAGAGCTGATTATCCGATATCCTGAGATTTTCCGGGATTATGAGATTACCAAAGGAAAAATGGACGATGTATTTCTCGCAGTGACCGGGAAAAATCTGGAAGGAGGTGCAGGAAAATGAGTCAGTTACGCGCACTTGTAAAACGAAACTGTAAATTATTCTTTAAAGATAAAGGAATGTTTTTTACTTCCCTGATTACTCCGCTGATCCTGCTGGTACTGTATGGAACTTTTCTGAGCAACGTCTATGAAGAATCATTTCTGGCTGCGCTGACGGAAGCAGGGGCAACCGTCCCGGAAAAACTCATCAATGGATGTGTGGGCGGGGAACTGGTATCGTCTCTGCTCGCCGTGAGCTGTGTGACGGTAGCCTTCTGCTCCAATATGCTGATGGTTCAGGATAAGGTGTCCGGAGCCAGGAGAGACCTGACGATTTCTCCGGTCAGGGCGAGCACACTTTCGCTGGGATATTATATCGCTTCCATGCTGTCCACACTGCTGGTCTGCTATACGGCGCTGGCTGTCTGCCTGCTGTATCTGGTGAAGGCGGGCTGGTATCTGAATACCGCGGATGTGCTTTTTCTGATACTGGATGTGTTTTTTCTGGTACAGTTCGGCACGGCTCTTTCCAGCATAATCAATCATTTCCTGTCCAGTCAGGGACAGATCTCGGCAGTTGGAACGGTCGTCAGTGCGGGGTATGGATTTATATGCGGGGCATATATGCCGATTTCTCAGTTTTCCAAAGGCCTGCAGCGGGTGATTTCTTTCCTGCCCGGTACCTACGGAACCTCCCTTCTCCGCAATCATGCTCTGAGAGGGGTGTTTGAGGAAATGGAAAACATCCATTTTCCGGATATGGTGGTAGAGGCCATCAAAGACTCGGTAGACTGCAATCTGTATTTCTTTGATACAAAGGTGGAACTGGAGGTTATGTATCTGATCATGTTCATAACGGCAGTTGTTCTGATTCTTGCCTATGTGCTTTTGAATTCTTTACATAAAAATACCAATTAATGTCTTATAGATGCAAAAAGGGCTGCAGTACAAAATTGTTGTGCTGCAGCCCTCTGCGTCAGCAGATTTGTCCGTATTATTGAAAAAAATTATCAAATAAAGTTATTGACATAGAATGAAAGTGAGAATATACTAACCAATGTAATGAATGATAAACTGTATCTGCAGAAGTGGCGGTATTCGGATCAATACCGGGCAGACAGGAACCTTTATTGAGAATGAAAGCAGGTGGATTATGATGCCTTTATCTATGGCGGAAACCGGAAGGATGAATCAGATTCGGAAGGTAGGCGGAAAAGATGAAACCAGACGATTTTTGGAAAGCCTGGGATTTGTAGTCGGAGGGTTTGTCACTGTCGTCTCTGAGATGAACGGCAATCTGATCGTAAATGTAAAAGAGTCACGTGTGGCAATCAGTAAAGAAATGGCAAATAAAATCATGGTTTGAGGAGGAGAAAAGAAATGGCAACATTGCGGGACACAAAGTGCGGTGAAACGGTAAAAGTACTGAAAATCCGCGGTGAAGGTGCGGTAAAGCGCCGGATCATGGATATGGGTATCACCAAAAATACGGAAGTATTTGTGCGTAAGGTAGCTCCGCTGGGAGATCCGGTTGAGGTGACTGTAAGAGGCTATGAACTGTCTTTGCGTAAGGCTGACGCTGAAATGATCGACGTTCAGTAGACCTTTATTTTTTGAAATAAGGTTAGACCAAACTAAAATATATTGCAATTGTGCAATCGGGAAGAGAGGCTTATTATGAAAGTAAAAATTGCGCTTGCGGGTAATCCGAACAGCGGAAAAACGACCCTGTTCAATGCTCTGACAGGCTCCAATCAGTTCGTAGGAAACTGGCCGGGAGTCACTGTGGAAAAGAAAGAAGGAAAAATCAAGGGCTATACAGCGAAAGGGGAAGAAGCCATTCTTGTGGACCTTCCGGGTATATATTCCCTTTCTCCATACACCCTGGAAGAAGTGGTTTCCAGAAATTTCCTTCTTGGAGAAAAGCCGGATGCCATTATCAATATCATTGACGGTACCAACCTGGAACGAAATCTGTATCTGACAACGCAGCTGACAGAACTGGGGATCCCGGTCATCATTGCGGTTAATATGATGGACCTTGTAAAGAAGAACGGTGAAGAACTGAACATTGACCGTCTGGCAAAGGATACCGGCTGTAAGGTCGTAGAGATTTCCGCGCTGAAGGGTGACGGCATCGATCAGCTCGCCCAGCGCGCCGTTGCCATTGCAAAAAGCGGCAAGAAATCTCAGCCCGCTCACAGCTTTGAGGGCAGTGTGGAACATGCCATCGCTCATATCGAGGAAGCCATTATCGGAAAAGTTGATAAGAGTATGGAGCGATGGTATGCTGTAAAGCTTTTTGAACGTGATGAAAAAGTGCGGGAGAGCCTGAAGCTGGACGATGCACTGCTGGCACATATTGAAGAGGACATCGTAAGCTGTGAAAAGGAAATGGATGATGATGCAGAAAGCATTATTACCGGTGAACGTTATAACTACATAGGAAGCATCATCAATGACTGCTATAAAAAACGTGTAAAAAAACAGATGTCCGTATCTGACAAGATCGACCGGATCGTTACCAACCGGTTCCTGGCACTGCCGATTTTTGCAGTCGTTATGTGGATCGTATATTATGTGTCTGTTACGACCGTAGGTTCGATCCTGACCGACTGGACCAACGATACACTGTTTGGAGAATGGATCATTCCCGGCGCCCAGAGTGCTCTGGAATCCATCGGATGCGCAGACTGGCTGACCGGTCTTCTGGTAGATGGTATTATCAGCGGTGTGGGAGCAGTTCTTGGGTTCGTACCTCAGATGCTCGTTCTGTTTATTTTCCTTGCATTCCTGGAAGGATGCGGATATATGGCGCGTATCGCGTTTATCATGGACCGTATCTTCCGTAAATTTGGTCTTTCCGGAAAATCCTTTATTCCGATGCTGATCGGTACAGGCTGCGGTGTTCCGGGTGTTATGGCATCCAGAACCATTGAAAATGACCGTGACCGCAAAATGACGATTATGACAACCACATTTATCCCCTGTGGCGCAAAGCTTCCGATCATTGCACTGATCGCGGGCGCTTTGTTTGACGGAGCGTCCTGGGTGGCTCCCAGCGCTTACTTTGTAGGAATTGCAGCAATCATCTGCTCCGGTATCATTCTGAAGAAAACAAGAATGTTCGCAGGAGATCCGGCACCATTCGTTATGGAGCTTCCTGCCTATCATCTTCCTACCGTTGGAAATGTGCTCCGCAGCATGTGGGAGCGCGGCTGGTCCTTTATCAAAAAGGCAGGAACCATTATCCTTCTTTCCACCATTTTCGTATGGTTTGCCCAGAGCTTTGGATTTGAAGGCGGAAACTTTGGCATGGTAGAGGATATGAACAACAGTATTCTGGCAGCCATCGGTTCTGCGATCGCATGGATCTTTACTCCTCTTGGATGGGGCAACTGGAAATCCGCAGTGGCAGCCATCACAGGCCTTGTTGCAAAGGAAAACGTAGTAGGAACCTTTGGTATTCTTTATGGATTTGGTGAAGTTGCAGAAGACGGTGTGGAGATCTGGGGTTCTCTGGCAGGTTCCATGACGGCAGCTGCAGCATATTCCTTCCTGGTATTTAACCTTCTGTGTGCACCCTGCTTTGCAGCTATGGGCGCGATTAAGAGAGAAATGAATAATATCAAATGGTTCTGGTTTGCCATCGGATATCAGACACTTCTGGCTTACGTCGTTGCACTTTGTGTATATCAGATTGGTACCCTTGTTACAGGAGGCGGCTTCGGAATCGGAACTGCAGCAGCGGTTGTACTGATTATCGGATTTACCTATCTGTTGTTCCGTCCGTATAAAGAAAGCCAGAGCCTGTCTGTGCCGAAAAGCATTGCAGGAAAAATCAACGCATAAAACAGACTGCAGGATGAATGGATTTCACAGGAGCAGAGGATGAGCAAAGACAGAAAACTTTCCGGGCAGGAAAAGGAGAAAATGGAGTCTGGCCAGTATCTGACCGGAAATATGGACAGAGATACGGTGATCGCATTGCTTCGAAAAGAAGGCTTTCGTGTCACCAAACAAAGGAAAATACTGATCGACATCATTTTAAATGAGAAATGTACCTGCTGTAAGGAGATTTACTGCCTTGCATCCAGGCAGGATCGTGGGATCGGAATCGCAACCATTTACCGGACGATCAATGCCCTCGAAAATATAGGGGCGTTAAAACAGAAAAGTCCTTATCAGCTGTGCTGTTACGGGCAGGAAGTAAATGGGAATTTTCTGATAGAGCTGGACGACGGAGCCGTGATAGAGCTGGATCAGAACGCTCTCCATGATGTCATCGAAAAGGGAATAAAGCAAAGCGGCTATTCCCGCGGAAAAAAAGTAAGGTCTATCAGGCATCTTCATACGTAGATCAAAAACATCTGACTTGTCAATATATTTCAAATGAATGGACATAAAAAATCCCTGCCTCCTTTGCAAAGAAGGGCAGGGAATTTTTTTATACCAGATATTTTGATGCAAGACTGCGGAAATCATCTTCGTGTTTTTCCAGCCATGCAGAGAAATCAAGGCCGGATGCGGCAGCGGTTCTGCCAAGCTCCACGATAAATTCCGGAATACTTGCCTGAAGAATGGTTCCGATGGTTTCTCCAAATGCTTCGCTGCCCTGGAGTTCATTGCCGTTCAGCAGAAGCGTGTAGGCAGGCTGTACGGCACCATCCACCTTCTTGACACCGCCCTGGAAACCAAGGGTTCCGATCTGCTGTGTTCCGCAGCTGGAAGGACATCCGGAAATGTGCACGGTGGGAAGCGCATTGTCCGGAAGGCCCGCTTCCTCTACAGCCTCCAGCATGGAAGCAAGAAGTGCCTGGGAATCACGTACGCCCTGCTGGCAGATAGAGGCTCCTATGCAGCTCACGCTGTGCTGGAACGGTGTCACGGCACTGTCGGAGGTGACAGCAAGCACCTTTTCTGCTTCGGAAGCGGTGAGGTTGATGATGTACAGTGTTTCGTCAGGAGAGATCCTGCATTCTGTCTGAGGCATATCCCTGATCGTATCATATAACTGGCGGGGCTTATCAGCCGGAAGGTTTCCGCCTGCCGGATGGTAGCTGACCGTATAAAGTCCCGGCTGCTTCTGTGGAAGGATTCTGGGACCGGAAATGGTTTCCTCTGAGGTTTTGGTGACTGGCTCCGGGTGCACATCCAGCTTTGGTGATGTCTGCAATGCGCTGGAAAGAGCTTTGGAAAATTCTGCTTTCAGTCCGTCTGCTCCAAGAGTATCCTGCAGATAGCGGGTACGCGCTTTGGCACGATTTTCATAATTGCCGAACTGCGTGAATACGGAGATCATGGCATCAATGCAGGCAATGATATCCGCAGGGGAGATCTTTTCAGCAACCTTTACGCCAAGCCTTGGATTCGGGCCAAGACCTCCGGCACAGTATACATCAAAGGTGCCGTCCCTGCGGGCAACAAAGCCCAGATCACGGAAGGTTGCATGGGTAATATTGTCCGGGCCGCTGGAAAAGGCAACTTTCAGCTTTCGCGGCATGTGAATGTCTCTGACAAGGGTGAGCAGGTAATCGGCAGCACCTTCGGCCCACGGGAGTACATCGAAATATTCTTCCTGACCGATGCCGGAAAGAGGGCTGGCCATGGTATTCCTTGGAAAGTCTCCGCCCCCGCCGCGGGTAACGATGCCGACTTCCAGAGCCTTTTCCATCAGATCAATGGTCGCATCTGCATTGAGATTGTGGAACTGGATGGTCTGGCAGGTGGTCAGTTTCAGACGGTCGATGCTGTATGTTTCGATGCTGTCTGCAAGAAAAGCAAGCCGCTCTTTGGTCAGGCGTCCTCCGGCCATACGAAGACGAAGCATGTTTCCGCCATTTCTCTGCGCATAACTTCCAAAACCGCCGGAAAACCCTTTATAGGCTTTTTTATCCACTTCTCCGGCTTCAAAGGCTCTGATCTTTTCAGCAAAAAGGGAAATATCGCTGCGCATCTGTTCTTTTAATTCTGGTGTCATTGTGTTTGGCCTCCATTTCATGTTGCATCTATTGATTTCATATTTTTTTGCTATAACATATTATAGAATTTCCCTATATATCTGTCAATTATGAAAAGATAACCAGCAGCATTTTTTGGATGAAGACGTTATTGTTCACAGGTAGTATCCCGCGAGGTGTTTCCATGCATTTATGCATGGAAATCCCGAGACAGTCAACGCACGAAATTATGCATATTGCATAATTTCTGTGCATCGCGGAGCGTGTTACTGGGAACAGAGTGAACAGTAACCGGGTTTTACCAAATCGAGGAGATGGTAATATTTAA
>CAMBYR010000010.1 GCA_945872375.1 uncultured Blautia sp.
CATCCCCTTCTACCACACAAAGATTCTTCGCCATGGTATCGGCCCTGCATTCTGCGCCCGAGATCAGAGTGTTTTCGAATTCCTTTGATGTCTGGTACTTTTCAGAAAGAGCCGAGAAGGAACCGCCTCTCAGGATGTAGATCAGATAGCCGGCACCCACGCATACAGCAGCCATGAATAAAAGAAGCAGCACGGTATGAAGGATGCGTTTTATTTTTTTTCGTCTTCTTCGCTTCGCTCTGGCGGTTCTTACGGATACACTTGTTTTTCTGGCTGTTGTCATAAGTATTCCTCTCTTCTGTAACTGATATTTCTCTGTAGTTCTTTTTCATAGGCCCTGCTCTGAAGTCCCACATTCAAAACAAGCCCCATTCCGATAAACATGCTGACCAGGGAAGATAGACCGTAGCTGACAAAGGGCAGCGGTGTTCCGGTATTTGGTCCCATTCCCGTGGCCACCATCATATTTATGGTACTCTGCAGCGACACAAGGGTGGCCATTCCGCAGCAGATAATCTTTCCCGCATGATCCTTGGCTCTGAGACTCATTCGGATACACTCCAGGGAAATCAAAAGAAGGCAGATGATAATGGATGCACATCCGATAAATCCATATTCTTCCCCGGCTACCGCAAAGATAAAGTCCGTCTGATTTTCTGCCACAAAGTTTCCCTGATTCACAGAATTTCCGGCTTCCTGCCCTGTAATTCTTTTTCCATAAAGTTCCCCGGATGCAATAGCCGTCATGGAATTGTTCTGCTGTTCAATATCATCGGAATATTCGTCTTCCTCCGGATAAAGAAAGGACATGATCCTGTCACGCTGATAATCCTTGATCAGTTTCTGTTCCGGCTGAATAACAATCAGGAGAAACACCACAAGAAGCGGGATGGCAATCATAATGGCGCCTCCTATGATCTTGTAGCTGAGTCCGGCAACATAGAACAAAATACAAAACAGCATGAGCACGGTTATGGTGTTTTTCATATCAGGCTGATTGTAGATCAGAATCAGAGGAACCGCAAGAAGAATCACCGCTTTTACAATCGTCCGGAACGTATTCAGTTCCTCCTCATGATCCATAAAAAATTTTGCAAAAAACAGAATAATAATAATTTTGGAAAGCTCCGTGGGCTGAAAGGTAATAAAGCCCAGGTCGATCCAGCGCGCAGCACCATTTGCGGAGGATCCGAATATACGCACGCCCAGAAGCATTACAATATTAAAGCCATACATGATCCACTGAAAATTCAAAATCCAGGAATAGTCAATAAGGGAAAGAATAATCATGGCAGTCAGCCCCATCACCACACCCATAATCTGCTTGGAGCGCAGACTGTCTGCGGCAATTCCCACAAGCTGAATTCCGAAAATACTCAGTGCGAGCACAAAAAGCATTAATCTGAAATTGTAAAAACGAAGTTTATACTGTTTTAGCATTTCTTCCTCTTTCTTTTTGGTCTGTCATAACAGGAACCTTCAGATAAAGTACAGGAGGCTCCTGGGTAATCTTCATATGTACCTGACTTTCCTCAAAAACCACATACTTTTTCAGTGTGCGGATAAGGTCTGTCCGGATCATTTTCATCATCTGTGGAGAACAGTCGATCCTTTCGGAAACAAGAAGAAGCTTCATCCTGTCTCTGGCATAGCCTGCGGATCGTCCTGATGTATTATGACGGAATTTCATAACAGCCGCTCTCCTTTTTCAGCATCTATCTGCGGAATAACCCGCTGAGTTTACGAAACATTCCTTTTTTCTGACGGATATCAGGAAATGGAATATCCTCTCCCAGAAGCCGCCGGCAGATATTCTGGTACTCTGCTTCTGCAAGAGAGCCTTTGCCGGACAACGGCTCTCCCTGATTGGCAGCAATTACGATCTGCTCATCATCCGGAAGCGTTCCCAGAAGATCAACGGCAAGTATTTCAATCACATCATCTACGGACATCATATCCCCTCTGGCAATCATGTCCGGCCGAAGGCGATTGATAATCAGATGAATATCGCGAATCTCATTGGCTTCCAGAAGACCGATGATCCTGTCCGCATCACGGATGGCGGAAACCTCCGGTGTTGTGACCACAAGAGCTTTATCCGCACCCGCAATGGCATTGCGGAATCCCTGCTCAATTCCTGCCGGGCAATCCAGCAGAACAAAGTCAAATTCCTCTCGGAGCTGTTCTGTAAGCTTGATCATCTGCTCGGGTGTGACTGCGGATTTGTCCTTTGTCTGGGCAGAGGGAAGCAGATACAGATCCGGATGACGCTTGTCCCGAATCAGAGCCTGCTTCATGCGGCAGCTTCCGTTGATCACATCTACCAGATTATATACAATTCTGTTTTCCAGTCCAAGTACAACATCCAGATTACGAAGACCGATGTCGGTATCTACGACGGCCACCTTTTTGCCAAGCATGGCAAGGCCGGTACCGATATTGGCTGCTGTCGTGGTTTTTCCAACCCCGCCCTTTCCGGATGTTATGACAATGACTTCACTCATGGTTTCTGTTCCTCCTGAAATATAATGTTCCAAAATCCTGGTGTTCTCTCTTGTGCCTTAGTCGTTGGAGGTTGTGCTGACATCACTGGAAGCATATCCGGTAAGAATCGACTCTTCATCCGCCAATTTGAAAATGTATTTAAAAATATCATTAGCTGCAAGACAGGCATTACCGGAAGAATAACCGTTGGCAATACGGATTGCAATGGCATACTTTGGTTCTGTGGATGGCGCATATCCGATAAAGAGACCATGGTTCGGATTATAATAATCAACCTCTGCGGTACCTGTTTTTCCGGATACCTCAACACCCAGTCCGTAAAACTGTTCGTGGGTCTCAATTACACGGCGCATACCATCGTGAATATCGTTCCAGACATTGTCCGGAACACTGATATAATCTTCCACATCCGGCTGATAATCTTCGAGGATATTTCCCTGCGGATCTGTCACCTTGTCCAGAAGCGTCAGATTATAGATCGTTCCCCGGTTTGCAATAGTGGATGCATAACGGGCAAGCTGTTTTGTGGTAAACAGATGATTTCCCTGTCCCATATAAGAAGGCACTGCCAACTGATTTGATACATGAGGCGATGCTTCTGTGAGCTCGATTCCTGTTGTTTTATCCAGTCCCATCATAGATGCATACTGCTGAAGCTTGGAGAGACTTAAGGATTCTGAAAATTTGTCATCAGCCGTTTTTCCAAGCTGGAAGCCTACCATATTGAAATAGTAGTTACAGGATTCCTGAATGGCCGTCCGGATTTCCAGAGAACCATGTCCAGCCGTATTCCAGCAGTTAATGGGCGGATCCACATATTCAAAACTTCCGGTACATTCTATATACGTATTGTCATCAATGACATTTTCCATCATACCTGCAATAGCGGAAAGCGGTTTCAGGGTAGAACCGGGTGCCGTTCTCTGCTGTGTTGCCTTGTTGAAAAACGGGCTGGACAGATCTGTTGCCAGCTTGGAATAATATGCTGTATCCATATTATTGGATAACCGGTTGTTGTCATAGCCAGGATACGATACACAGGCCAGCACCTCTCCCGTTGTCACATCTGTGATCACTGCAGAAGCAGAAAATGGCATCAGTGCAAGCTGTGCAGGTTCAATTTCAAGGTTTGCAATTTTATTGATCATAAAATTGTAGGACGAAATTGTTCCGGAGACAAGGCCCTCGTATGACCCATCACTCTTTGAAAGAATTCCCTGTTCATATAATACGATACATAACTCCTGTCCGGAAATCGTATCTTCCTGAAGCATATATTTATAGAGAAGCTTGGAAAAACCAAGGTCCGTCCGAAGATAATCGGTGATATACGCAGTAAGGGAGCTGTATACCTCCTCTGAATCCAGATATTCTCCCTCGGTGGAAATCGAAGAGATATTGATCCAGTTCTGGCTTGCAGCATAAGTCAGGTATTCTTTCAGGCTGATGGATTTGTCCACTGCCCATGCACGGTAAGTGGAATCCGATGTATCAATGGCATCTTTGGAGATCACACCAAGGGTATCACGGAGCAGCGTATCACAGATATAGGAAAGATATTCCTGGATCTGATCGCTTTCATCCTTATATACCGGAGGGTTGCTGCCTGTCAGCCTGTTAGTTATTGTATCAAAAACCTGCTGCTGCTTTTGTAGAAATTTGGCATATAAATTTTTTTCTGTCTGAGAAGCAGTTTCCTCATCAAATTTTGAGATATCGATCACGCTGTTTTCCACCAGTGCGTTGTAAACATCGTAAATCGGAATCGTAATCAGACTGGCATTCTGAATGCCCTCATAATCGAAGGTCTTGGAAGGTTCGATTTTAGAAAGCATAATTCCGGCAACACGCTGTTTCAGAATCTGGTAAATGGCGCTCTGCCAGTCAGAATCTATGGTCAGATACACGTCATTTCCCGCAACAGGGGCCACACGTGTGTCTTCATCGATTTTCAGGACCTTTCCCATATTGTCAACGGAAACGGTCTCTTTACCGTCTGTTCCCTGAAGAGTCAGTTCCATGTACTGCTCGATGCCGGCCTTTCCAATGACCGCGTTATTGGCATAAGAGGAATTTTTCTTTTTCAGTTCCTCCAGTTCCTCGGAAGAGGCTTTTCCTGTATAGCCCAGGATAGGAGCCATACTTTCATCGTCAATGTACTGGCGAATGGAATCCTCCACAACCTCGATTCCCTGAAGCTGATACTGATTCTCCATAATGGCGGCAACTGACTGTTCGCTGACATTGGTTGCTATGGTGACTGGCACATATTTCATAAAACTGTTGTTATTCAGTGCGTAGCGAATGACAGCAATATCCAGAACCTGCTGTTTTGTCAGCGTTTCGGGAAGGAAATGCGCTGCCAGCTCCTCCGATGTATAGGCATTCTCACCGGTAAGAACAATAGAAAATCCTCTGCTTCCGCTTAAATGCTCCATCATTTCCTCTGCAGTGGCATTTTTTTCCTCTTCCTTGAGGTCATCGATCAGAGGATGGCCATATACGTCAGCACGGAAACGGCTGAGCGTAAAGCCCTCATCCACATCAAAAACGTAGTCCCCATCCGCTCCCACGTAAATATGAAAATTCTGAGAAAGGCTGTCCCCGTTTTTCTCCAGAATCTGAAGAACCTGATAGGCAACTCCATTCAGTGTCAGATTTTTTTCTCTGGTTGTTTCATAACTTCCGTTGTCCTCCAGAGTAATGGAATAGGCCAGCACATTAGAAGCGATAATTTCTCCGTTTCGGTCAAAAATATTGCCTCTGGTGCTCTTAATGACACGGTCTTTGGTGGTTCTGGTCTGAAATTTTGCAATATAGTCTTCACCCTGAATAATCTGCAGATCAAAAATCTGCCTGAGAAGAAGCATTGCTAAAAAAATAAAGACCATCCCCAGGACAGTTGTTCTTTTCAGACGGATTTTTCTGATGATTTTTTTTATTTTAGAACCCAAATCGACTCACTTTCTTTCCTGGTAACACTCATAAAATGAGAATTGATATAGTAATAGATCCGATAAACAAAGAAGGCCAGAAAGACAGTATAGCATACCTCCGGGAGGATAATGCGGAACAGATATGTACCAAGCCCGAGGCGTCCCCTCAGCAGGAACTGCAGGCCGTATACCGCCAGATTGTAGCCAAGATCGGCAGCAGCCGTCATTGCCACAGGAACCTTAATGTCATTATCAAAATAGATCCTGAACGCATATCCGCTGAAAAAGCCGCAATACATAAAGATCAGCGCATAAAATCCGAACAGAGATCCATAAAAAAGATCTACAAGAAGACCGGAAAAAAAACCGGTCCACATCCCGCATTTTCTGCCTCGCATCAGTCCCATGGATACGCAGAGAATCAGCATAAGATTGGGCGTAATGGAACCGATGGAAATGATCTGCAGAACCGTACACTGAATCAGGAAGCTTGCCAGGATCGTCAGAAACAATACAATCTTGCTCTTCATGCCTTACTCCTCCGTCCCTTCCTCAGTTCCGTCATCAGCAGCAGAATATGCCGGCTTGTAAGAGTCATCCTGTTTATTGACGGTAATGACAAAAACATCCTTCAGATGACGGAAGTCCACCGGAGATACAAGCGTACCTGCTTTTGTGAGGTTGTTGGTATCCTGCCATATTTCACTGACATAACCGATAAAAATACCTTCCAGATATTTTTCGCTGATATTGGATGTCACAAGGCGTTCCCCAACCGTAACTTTACCATCCTGGTCATAAAGCTGAGTAAAACTCAGTTTTCCCTCATCGATCAGCTCGAGATTGCCCTCGATCACGCAATTATCGGAAGTTCCCACTGTCATGGCGCTGACATTGCTGCTGTCATCAATAATTGCACGAACCGTTGCCCAGTGAGGCCCTACAGAAGTGACGATCCCCACAAGGCCTTTTCCTGCAATGACATTATTGTCCACCCTCACACCATCCTCGGAACCGCGGTTGATGGTAAAATTATCGTACCAGTTTCCCGGGTCCTTGGAGATGATCCTTGCTGCAATCTTTGGATAATCCAGATATTCCTGATCCAGATTGTAAAGCTGCTTCAGACGATCCAGTTCTGTCTGATCCTGCAAAAGAATGTTGTTCTGCGTCATCAGCGTATCGATCTGCGCCTTCAGATCTTCATTTTCTGCGATCAGATCCTGCTTATCCTGAAAATTGCGGCTGACCGTTACCAGCCAGTCGGCGATTCTGTCGATGCTGTTCTCAAAGGGCACCACGATCATCCCTGCAGCATCTTTCAGCGGAGCGCTGGTGATGCCGGATGCCAGAGTTGCCACAATGGTACTGAGACAGAACATGGTCATAATGGCAAGCAGATGTTTGCTTTTTAAATTTATACGAAATCGAATTTTCTTTTTCAGGCTTTTCATGTAATCTCATACCCCTAAAGAATCTATAATTTT
Organism: uncultured Blautia sp.; assembly: GCA_945872375.1. Taxonomy (GTDB): domain Bacteria; phylum Bacillota; class Clostridia; order Lachnospirales; family Lachnospiraceae; genus Blautia_A. The sequence goes on from CAMBYR010000010.1 coordinate 6,929, forward strand.
CGTTGTGTAATTGCTGTCGCCCATTTTCGAAGATCTTTATCACGGATGATCCTTTCCAGTCCTGTTACCGTTGATTTTTCATAGAGCTGCGACAGATTGAACGTAACGCCCGTATAGCTGGCCAGATACTGCTGGATAAAGGGCAGTCTGGTGCTCCCCCCGGTAAGATAGATTCCCTCACGGGCGATCTGATAGGAAATCTGAGGAGGAATTCGTTCCAGAAAGGTCTTCATCTCCGAGGCAATCTCATTGACACAGTTCATGATTCCGTCATTAACCACATAGGAGGAGACCACTTCCTCCCTTGGCAGTCCGGAAATACTGTCGATTCCCACAACCTTTCTGGCATCTTTCTTCTGATCCTGGAGCCTGCCCATTACAAGCTTCAGGCGTTTTCCCGTGCGGGTGCCTGTCTGGAGACTGTAGCGTTTTCGTACTTCCGCGCAAATCGCTTCATTCATCTGGCGTCCGCCGATGGGAATTCGTTTGTTGATAATGATTTTTCCATCGCTGATGACGGAAAACCGTGTGCTCTGTGCGCCGATATTGACAATCATGCTGCCGTCCTTTTTCTCCGGATCAATTCCGAGAGCAATGGCATCGGCAACCGGAGCTTCCACCATAAAGACACGATTCTTCCTGAGCCAGTGCCCGTTGACCACATGATAAAAAGACCGTTTTTCCACGGCCGTCATATCCACAGGCACCGCAAAATACATATCTGACCCAAAGGAAATCGTCCTGTCCACTTTTTTCAGCATACAATAAAGTGCGATTTCCTGAAGCTCAAGATTAGCTATCATGCCAAAAGCCATCGGCGAACTGACAGAAATGTCTGCAGGTGATTTCTCAAACATTTCATATGCCTCATTGCCCACGGCGATAATGGTGCGCCCTCTGGACGCAATCATATTCTTTTCTAAAAAACATTTATTTCTGAATGCGGAATAGACTTTGATCGTACTGTTGCCAAGGTCTATTCCGTAAGTATTTCTAAACAGCATAAACCTGTCCCTTCAATGTTCAAAACCCTTAAATAATCCCTGTTCCCTGAGACTTATGTAGCTCTGATCCCCGATGATCAGATGATCCACAAGCTGAACACCGAGCATTTGTCCGGCCCGGAAGATCCGTTCCGTCGTCAGAAGATCCTCGCTGCTTGGCGAGGGATCTCCGCTCGGATGATTGTGTATCAGAACAATACATACTGCATGATGGCGCAATGCCTCAATAAAAATTTCTCTCGGAGTGATCACCGCAGAATTGACGGTTCCTCTGGATAACACCTGCTCTCCCAGAAGATGCATGGCATTATCAAAAAACATGCAGACAAGCTGTTCCTGTTCCTCATGGCGAAGCTGTTCCATATAATACTGTGCGATCGTTACAGGCTGCCGGTAATTCAGCATTGGCTTTGCAGCCGATACGGCAATTCGTTTTGATAACTCCCCGATACATTTCAACTGAATTGCCTTTACCGTCCCAATACCCTGAATTTGTGTCAGTTCCCTGACAGAAAGATGCAGAAGCCCCAAAAGTCCCGGATATGGCGTTTTTGCCATAACACGAAGCAGTTCTTCCGCAAGGGCCAGAGAACTTTTTCCTTTTGTTCCGTTTTTCAGGATCACAGCCAGCAGTTCGCTGTCATTTAAAGCTGCAGCACCTTCCCGCAAACATTTTTCGTAAGGTCTTTGTTCCTTTGGCATTTCACTGATTTTATAATTCATCTTTTTTTCCTGGCGCTCCGGGAAATGCCTGCTGACATTTTAGCATAAATCAAAAAGGTTGTACACTCTCTCCGAAAAAGTTTCTATATTTTTTAGAAATGGCTTCTGCCGTCCGGATTCCGTCCATGGCAGCGGAAGTGATTCCACCGGCATATCCTGCGCCCTCTCCGCAGGGATAGATTCCGCTCATTTCAGACTCCATTTCTTTATCACGCAGGATCCTTACAGGAGAAGAAGTCCTGCTTTCCACACCGCTTAACAAAGCATCCTTCCGGTCAAAACCAGGCAGTTTTCTGCCAAAGGCCGCAATGCCCTCTTCAATGGAATTTCCGATTTCCTCCGGTAATATCGAACGGACATCTGCGGGAACACAGACCCCCTTACAGTTTGGCAAAATCCTGCCGAATTCCGTTGTTTTTTTTCGAAGAAGATAATCCCCGTAGGTCTGCACAGGAATTTTTCCATTTCCGGCCTGCCAGGCACGGCGTTCCAGTTCCCTTTGAAATGCAATGCCGCCCAGAGGGCCGTCTTCCGGAAAATCTTCCGGTGTTACGGTAACAATCAGTGCACTGTTTGCATTCTCGCCCGCTCTTGCCTGATAGCTCATACCGTTTACGGCCAGACATTCCGGTTCACTGGATGCATTTACCACATACCCGCCGGGACACATACAGAATGAATAAACACCTCTTCCGTTTTCACAGGTGTGCGTAACTTTATAGCTGGCCGCACCAAGAATTTCGTTTTCTTCTTCACCGTAAAGATCCTGGTTGATCATTTTCTGAGGATGCTCCATTCGAAGCCCCACGGCAAAGGATTTCGGTTCCATGGGAATCCCCCGCTTTTTCAGCATGGCGAAGGTATCCCTTGCGCTGTGTCCGATGGCAAGGATACACACCTCTGCGGGAATTTCTTCCTGTTCATTTACGATCACGGAAGATAACCGGCCTTTCTCAAAACGGAGATCCGTCACCTTGCTCCGAAAACAAAAGCTCCCTCCCATCTGGATGATCTGCCTTCGCAGGGTCTCAACAATTCCGATCAGCACATCCGTCCCAAGATGAGGCTTTTGCTGGTACATGATCTCCGGATTGGCGCCTGCGTTTACAAATCGTTTTAAAACCTCCTGGTTCCGGCCAAAAGGATCCTTTACCAGAGTATTCAGTTTTCCGTCAGAAAAAGTACCTGCGCCTCCCTCTCCGAACTGTACATTGGAATCCGGATCCAGAACTCCGTTTTTCCAGAACTGCTCCACCGTCTCTTTTCGTTTAGAGGCCTCTTCCCCCCGTTCCAGCACCAGCGGACGATAACCGGCTTTTGCCAGATACCAGGCGCAGAAAAGTCCTGCAGGTCCGCTTCCCACGATTACGGGACGATGTTGTAATGTTTCCGTACCCGGCTCCGGGAAATTGTACGGCTTCTCATTGATTAACATAATATTATTATTGTAAACTTTTCGCGAAATTTTTCGTTCGTCGGAAACAGATACATCTACCGTATAAACAAATCGTTTCTCATCCTTATGGCGGGCATCCAGAGACTGACGCCTGATTTCATATGAAAAAGACATGGAACCTGAACGAAGCGTTTTCCGTATTTTCTGTTTCAGATCATCCTCTGTATGGGTAATCGGAAGTTTTAACTGTGTGATTCGAATCATAGCTGCTCCTTTGCTGCATGAAGTCCTGCTGCCGCGCCGCTGGACCATGCCCACTGTAAATTATATCCTCCGCAGGTTCCATCAATGTCGATCAGTTCTCCTGCCATATAAAGACCTGGATGCAGTCTGGATTCCAGTGTTTCCGGATCCAGTTCCTCCGTGTCCACGCCTCCGGAGCACACCTGTGCCTGCTGGATGGAGCTTCCTCCTTTCACGATCAGAGGATAACTGTGAATGGCAGAAGCAAGCTCCGGTTCCTGACAGAGAACTTTAATCAGCTTATCCGGAAACAAGCCCTTCAGAAGCTCCTGGTCGGATTTTTCACGACAATGGGAACGGCGTTTTTCCAGAAAAGCCGGAAGCTCTTCCTTTGAAATTTCCGGAAGGAAATTCAGCCGGGCAGAAACCTCTTTTCCATCGGCAATTGCGCGAACTGCATATCTGCTTAACTGAAAAACAGGAATTCCGGAAATTCCATATTCCGTAAGCTGAAGTTCTCCGCTCTGGCTTCTGTCCTGGTCTCCTTTGATTTTTAAGGTCACCGTACCCTCGATCCTGACACCTGCCCATCCCGCGAAAGATTTTCTGCCTTTTGGTCTGCTGCATTTCAAAGGGCAAAGTGCCGCCATGGGGGGAATCAGATGATGCCCCAGGGCTCTGGCAAGATCATATCCGCTTCCGTCTGCTCCTGCAATGGAAGAAGCACTGGATCCATTTGCAAGAATCACCGCGTCTCCCTCATAAGTCCATCCTCCTGAAACCACCTTCCAGATTCCTTTTTCACAAAAAACAGCGTCTGCATGGGCATTTGTCTTGATTTTCACGCCCCGGTACCTGGCTTCCCGGACAAGAAGTTCGGCAACGCTGGACGCCTGACCGCTGCGCGGGTAGTAATAGCCGTTTTTTTTCACAGGAAAAATTCCCAGCTTTTCAAAAAAAGCAATCACTGCTTCCGGCGGAAACTGACGAAGGATGTTTTCTGCAAATTCCGGATGGGTACCGCGAAATACATCACCGGACATCCTTTCATTGGTGAAGTTGCATTTTCCATTTCCCGTCGCACAGATTTTCTTTCCCGGTTTTTCGTTATGCTCCAGAAGGGTTACAAGAGCACCTGCTTCTGCTGCAAAAACAGAAGCTGTCAGACCGGCAGCGCCGGCACCTATGATGATTACACGTTTTCTATTCATATTCTCCTGCTTTCCTGAAAAATCAGCGAAATTGCGTTGTCTGCGTCAGGGCAGTACAACCAGGTTTTTGTCCAGCATTTTCTGCAGAGACATCAGGATTCCAAGCTTGGCATGCTCCCAGGTAAGTCCTCCCTGAAAATAAACGGCATAGGGAGGCTTCATAGGACCATCTGCCGAAAGCTCAATGGACGAGCCCTGCACAAACGCGCCGGCAGCCATAATGACCTTGCTGTCATATCCGGGCATATCCCATGGCTCCGGTGCAACATAACTGTCTACCGGTGCTGCTGCCTGAATTCCCTGACAGAAAGCGATCACGCCCTCTTCTGTACCAAGCGTGACAGCCTGTATAATATCCTGTCTCGGCTCTGTGGAATTCGGAACTACCGGAAAACCAAGCTTTTCATAAACATTTGCTGCAAATACGGCGCCCTTCAATGCACTCTTCGTCACCATGGGAGCCAGGAAAAATCCCTGATAAAAAGAACGATTTACTCCAAGAGAGGCACCAACCTCCATGCCAAGTCCCGGACAGGTCATGCGGTAAGACGCATTTTCCACACATTCTCTGGTACCGGCAATGTATCCGCCGATAGGAGCCAGCCCGCCGCCCGGATTTTTGATCAGCGAACCAACGATCATATCAGCTCCCACATCACTGGGTTCGATGGTATCCACAAATTCTCCATAGCAGTTATCGACCATACAGATCACAACCGGCTTAATGCTTTTCACGAAAGCAATCAGTTCCCCGATCTGTTTTACAGAAAAGGAGGGGCGTGTCATATAGCCCCTGGAACGCTGAATTTCCACAAGCTTTGTTTTTTCATTGATTGCCTTCCGGATATGCTCATAATCAAAGGTTCCGTCCTCCAGAAGATCCACCTGACGATAGGTGATTCCGTATTCTGCAAGAGATCCTTTGCCGGGACGAATGCCGATGACTTCTTCCAGAGTGTCATACGGCTTTCCCGCAGGCGCCAGAAGCTCATCGCCGGGCCGCAGATTTCCAAAGAGAGCAATGGCAAGGGCATGAGTACCGCAGGCAATCTGGGGACGAACAAGACAGCTTTCCGTATGGAAGGTATCTGCATACACCTTTTCCAGTGTGTCGCGGCCATAATCATCGTATCCATAACCGGTGGATGACTGGAAGCACTCGGCACTTACGTGATTTTTCTGCATGGCGTGAAGCACCTTCAGCTGGTTATATTCCGCCGTCCGGTCAAATGCTTCAAAGCGCTCCTTTAATGACTGTTCTATTTTATATCCAAAATCATATACACGGGGAGAAATCCCCATCTGTTCATACATTTGCTTTATCATATCTGATTCGTTTCCTTCCTGTTTCGTGGATTATGGTCATATGACAGCTCGTTCCCTCAGAAGCTCCAGCATTCCATTCAGGATTTTTTCGTCATCATATGCATATTCCTCTTTATTGATCCAGATCACATCCGGCTCCCTGCGGAACCAGGTGAGCTGCCGTTTTGCAAAGTGCCGGGTATCCCGTTTTAAAATACGCACTGCCTCTTCCAGAGGATATTCCCCCTCCAGGTAACTCAGGATTTCTTTATATCCCAGCCCCTGCATGGAAACCATACCCCTGTGACAGCCCATTTCCTTAAGGCTTCGTACTTCCTCCACAAGTCCCTCCTCCAGCATTTCATCCACACGCTGATCAATACGCCGATAAAGAAGCTCTCTGGGGGCATTCAGCACAAAATATGCCAGCGTATAGGGGCTTTTCTGCTCTTTTTGCTGCGCATTATGGGCCGAAATGGGAGTTCCGTTCTGATGATAAAATTCCAGTGCACGGATCACACGCTTCACATTATTTTCATGAATCTGCGCCGCACTTTCCGGATCCACCTCCTCAAGCTTTTGATGCAGGACTTCCGGTCCCTGCTCTTTTGCAAGAAGTTCCAGCTCCGCCCGGTAATCATCTTCCTGCTCTGCCTGGGTAAAATCGATATCCCGGGTAACCGCCTGAATATAAAACCCGGTTCCGCCTGTGAGAATGGGGATATGCCCTCTGGAATATATTTCCTCCATGGCTTTCTTTGCCAGCTCCTGAAAACGGACAATATGAAATTCTTCCTCCGGTTCCAGGACATCCACCAGGTGGTGAGGGACTCCCCGCATTTCCTCCTGCCGGATTTTTGCCGATCCTATATCCATATGGCGGTATACCTGCATGGAATCCGCAGAAATGATCTCACCGTTTACTGCTTTTGCAAGAGAAATTGACAGTTTTGTTTTTCCGACGGCTGTGGGACCTGTCAGGACGATCAAGGGTTTTCTGTTCTGACTGTTTTCTTCCATCTCAGAAAAACCTCCTTTTTTATTCGCTATACAATTCGTTTGAATTTCTTTTCCAGTTCTGTTTTTGACATGGAGATGATGGTTGGTCTTCCGTGGGGACAATGGTACGGATTTTCCAGCTTGAGCAGCTCATCAATCAATTCGTCAGCTTCCCGTACCGACATTTTATGATTGCCTTTGACAGCAGCCTTACAGGCCATCGTGGCCAGACGGGAAGTAAAGAGGGAAAGCGCCTGCTTCTCTCCGTCGGCTGCAAGATGATCCAGCATGTCCAGGAACAACTCCTCCTCTGCGATTCCATATAGGTTTGCAGGAACTGCACTGATGCAGTATTCTCTTCCGCCAAAGGGTTCTATCTCAAAACCAAATTCCCGGAAATATGTTTCATTAGCCTTTAACAGTGCCTCCTCCTGCAGATTCAGCGTCACGATCAGAGGCGGACTGACATACTGGGATTCCACGGTCTGGTTTTCAAATTGTTTGACCAGTCGCTCATAGAACACTTTTTCGTGGGCAGCGTGCTGGTCGATAATATAAAAGTCTTCTCCGAACTGCACCAGCCAGTATGTGTCAAAAAGCTGGCCGATCAGCTGATGATGAATCCGGGATTCCGGTGCCAGAAGACGTTCCTCAAACAGATTCATCTGGGAAGGAGATTCCTCTTTAGGAGGTTCTGGTTTTAGCGGCTGCTTTACGATTTTTTCCTTCATCGGCTCCTGCTTCGGTATATCCATTATTTTCTGCTGGTTTTCCCGAAGAGTTCCGGAAAAAAGAAGTTCCTCCTCCTTTGTAAACGCCGTTTCCTGTTCCCGGCGCTTCTTTTCAAAAGGCTCCGGAATATCACCGGGTTTTACAATCTGTTTCTCCTGTTTCTCCTGTTTTTCCTTTTCCTCTTTTCCGAAGGATACTGACGGAATCATTTCTTTTCTCGTCAGCGCACGCCGAATCGTATCAAAAACGGCATCATACACTTCGGTTCCTCTGGCAAATCGTACTTCTCTTTTTGCCGGATGAACATTTACATCCAGATCATTTCCGTCCATTTCCATATGAAGAGAAACGAAAGGGAATTTATGCTGCATCAGAAAACCCTTGTAGGCATCTTCAATGGCTTTTGTAATAATATTATTTTTTACATATCTTCCGTTGATATAATAATTTTCAAAGGAACGGTTTCCTCTGGAGATCTCCGGTTTCCCGGCAAATCCCGATATTTTCATAAACTCATTTTCATATTGTATTTCCAGAAGTCCTTTGGCAATGTCTTTTCCATATACCTGAAAAATCACATCTCTGGTACTGTAGTTTCCGGATGTATGAAGTTTGACCTGTCTGTTCTGAATATATTTAAAAGAGATCTCCGGATGCGAAAGCGCCAGCTGTTCCATGAGGATTCCAATATAGTTTGCTTCTGTGGTATCTGATTTCAGGAATTTGCTCCGTGCCGGTGTATTATAAAACAGATTCCGCACAAGGAAGGTGGTTCCATCCGGAGCGCCGGCCTCTTCCAGGGAGACTTCCCTTCCGCCTTCGATCAGATAGCGGACACCGCTGATGGCAGAAGGCGTTTTCGTAATCAGCTCTACCCTGGAAACAGCCGCAATACTGGAAAGAGCCTCACCGCGAAATCCCAGTGAGGCAATATGTTCCAGATCTTCTATTTTTTCCATTTTGCTGGTGGCATGGCGAAGAAAGGCAAGGGGGACCTGATCCGCCTCCATTCCTCCACCGTTATCCGTAATCCGGATCAGCTTTTTCCCGCCGTCGGCAATCTCCACCGTAACTGCCGTGGCGCCTGCATCAATGGCATTTTCCACAAGCTCCTTTACTACAGAGGAAGGGCGTTCCACCACTTCTCCGGCAGCAATTTTGTCAATGGTATGCTGATCCAGAACTGCAATTTTTTTCACATTTATCACCATCGATTCTTAATTTTGTTCTGAAGGTTATAAAGGATATTCATGCATTCCATGGGAGTAAGATTACTGAGATCCAGTCCCCGGATTTCTTCAATAATATCATTATCCTGTACGGTATCAAAGAGAGACATCTGCGCCATATCCACCTGATCATAGGTGATCTTCTGTTTCTTTTTGGGAGCCGTAAGATCCTTGACAGCAGCCGTAATATCTGCATCACTCAGCTCTTCCACCAGTTCTTTGGCACGCTGAATTACGGAATCCGGCACTCCTGCAAGCTTGGCCACCTGAATTCCATAGCTCTTGTCTGCACCGCCTTTCACGATCTTTCGCAAAAATACGATGTCATCGCCTTTTTCTTTGACTGCGATACAGTAATTGTTGACTCCCGGAAGTTTGCCCTCCAGCTCTGTCAGTTCATGATAATGAGTGGCAAACAGTGTCTTTGCGCCGCAGAGCTTTGTATTGCTGATGTGCTCGATAACCGCCCAGGCAATGGAGAGACCATCAAAGGTGCTGGTTCCACGTCCGATTTCGTCCAGAATCAGAAGACTGCGGGAGGTGGCATTTCGAAGAATATTGGCAACCTCTGTCATTTCCACCATAAAGGTACTCTGCCCGCTGGCAAGATCATCCGATGCGCCGACTCTGGTAAAAATCCGGTCTACAATTCCAATATTGGCTTTATCTGCCGGAACGAAGCTGCCAATCTGGGCCATCAGAACGATCAGAGCACTTTGCCTCATATACGTGGATTTTCCTGCCATATTCGGGCCTGTGATAATGGAAACTCTTTTTTTCTGGTTGTCCAGATAAGTGTCATTGGCGATGAACATATCATGCTCGATCATCTGCTCCACCACAGGATGACGGCCGTTTTTAATGTCCAGCACACCATTGGTGTTGATCTTTGGTCTGACATAGTTATTTCTGTCAGCCACCACTGCCAGGGATGCAAACACATCCAGCGCAGCTACCGCTTTTGCCGTTTTCTGGATGCGGACCACTTCCTGTCCTACCTTATCACGAACTTCGCAGAAAAGCTGATATTCCAGAGAACAAAGTTTATCCTCAGCGCCCAGGATCATATCCTCCAGTTCTTTGAGTTCCTGTGTAATATAGCGTTCCGCATTTGCAAGCGTCTGTTTGCGCACATAATTATCCGGAACAAGATCCCGGAAGGAATTTGTCACTTCCAGGGAATAGCCAAATACACGATTAAATTTTATTTTCAGGTTTTTGATTCCGGTGCGCTCCCGTTCCTTCACTTCCATCTCAGAAAGCCATTTTTTTCCATCGGTACGGGAACGGCGCAGTTTATCTACCAGTTCATGATAGCCTTCACGGATAATCCCTCCATCCTTCTGAGCCAGCGGCGGTTCATCACAGATGGCGCTTTTGATCAGCTCCGTCATGTCCTCCAGGCCGTCCATATCCTCATTGATCTGCTGCAAAAGCGGCGAATGAAAATCATTGAGGATCTGCTTGATAAACGGAAGCATTTCCAGAGAAGAGGCAAATGCCATCAGATCTCTCGGATTAGCCGACTGATAGCTGATGCGGCTGATCAGACGCTCCAGGTCGTACACGGGATTTAAGTATTCCCGGATCTCCTCCCTGAGCATTGCCATACTTTTCAGTTCTTCCACCGCTTCCAGACGGCGATTGATCTCCTCTGCATCGATCAGAGGCTGTTCCACATATGACCGCAGTGTTCTTGCGCCCATGGCTGTTTTGGTTTTATCCAGCACCCATAACAGGGAGCCTCTTTTCTGTTTTTCGCGAAGCGTTTCCACCAGCTCCAGATTTCTTCTGCTGGAACTGTCAATCAGCATAAAGGTTTCCGCAGCATATGGATGAATGGTGGCCATATGGGACAATGCCGTTTTCTGTGTCTCTGTCAGATAAAGAAACAGCGCACCTGCGGCAATGGTTCCGCTGTCGTAATCCTCGATTCCCAGGCCCGAAAGAGTGGATACATGAAAATGCTCTTTCAGAGTCCGACGGCAGAGTTCATCATCAAAGTACCAGGAATCCAGAGAATAAATGCAGATGTGCAGACGGCTTTTCAGGTCTTCGGTATCAATGCCGCTGACAAAAAAAGCGTCATTACAGATAATTTCCGCAGGGGTAAATTTGTTGATCTCATCCAGCAGTTTTGACGGACGGTCAACTTCCGTTACAAAACAGTCTCCTGTGGTAATATCTGCGATGGCACATCCAAAATGGTCTTCCATGGATACAATAGACATCAGATAATTGTTTTTTGATTCATCCAGCGTGGCAGCATCCAGTGTGGTTCCCGGGGTCACGACCCGGATAACTTCCCGTTTTACCAGCCCCTTTGCCTGTTTGGGATCCTCCACCTGTTCACAGATCGCTACTTTATAACCCTTCTCAATCAGCCGCTTGATATAGGTCTCCGCTGCATGATAAGGGACTCCGCACATGGGAGCCCGCTCTTCCAGTCCACAGTCTTTCCCGGTCAGGGTGATTTCCAGTTCTTTTGTGACCAGCAAAGCGTCATCAAAGAACATTTCATAGAAATCCCCCAATCGGTAAAAAAGAATGCAGTCTTTATATTCTTCCTTTGTTTTCAGGTATTCCTGCATCATTGGTGATAAAGCCATGTATCGTTAAAGCTCCTTTATTTATGCGGAAAATCCGCACATATTATTTTTTGACGGGTACCTGTTCCGTACCTTCACAGTTACAATTGCTTCTATAATTATGCTGTAAAGCTGAATTAATACGGACTTTATCATATCATCCTTTGATTTTATTTTCAACATGATTTTTTTTACGGCCCTGCATCCATTCGAGAATCCTTTGTTTTGTCAGCTTTTCCGTGGATGCCCCCGGGAACAGGGTGCTGTAGGATGCCCCGGCACATGCAAAACGGCATGCCGCCTCCACACTCTCTCCCTGAAGGATCTGGCTGAGAAACAGCGCAGACATACAATCCCCGGCTCCGGTGGTGTCCACCGGCCGAACATGTACGGCCGGAATCATTCCCGTATTATTTTCCTCCATATAATAACAGCCGTCACTTCCGCATTTGATCACCACGCAGCCGACACCCAGATTTTTATATTGCTCCGCCGCCTTCGAAACATCAGACGCTTTTGTCATTTCAAATGCGTCG
>CAMBYR010000011.1 GCA_945872375.1 uncultured Blautia sp.
CGGATCCAGGATGATCGTATCCGGTTTTTCCGGAATTTCATCCAGAACCTTCAGAACATCACCGGCAATAAAACGGCAGTTGGAAAGTCCGTTCAGCGCCGCATTTTCCTCTGCTGCCTTTACCGCTTCTTCCACGATCTCCACACCGATGACCTCTTTTGCTACCGGCGCCAGAAGCTGCGCAATGGTTCCGGTCCCACTGTACAGGTCAAAAACCTCCATTCCGCTGGTGCTTCCAATGTAATCCCGAACGATGGAATACAGCACCTCCGCAGCCAGCGAATTTGGCTGGAAAAAGGAAAAAGTACTGATCTTAAAACGAAGTCCCAGAAGAGTTTCATAAAAATAATCCTGTCCATAAAGGATTCTGGTTTCATCACTTTGCACCACATCAGAAAGAGAATCATTGATGATATGCATGATCCCCACAATGCGTCCTTCCAGAGGAAGCGCCAGCAGTTCCTTTTTCAAAGGTTCCAGGTCGTGTTCTTCCTGACTGGTGGTGATCAGATGAACCAGGATTTCTCCGGAGGTCACACCCCTTCGGAGAAGCAGATGCCGAAGATACCCGACATGCTGCATTTTCCTGTAATAAGACACATTACGGCTTCGGAAATAATTCCATACACAATTCAGGATCGCAGTCATATCCTCGTGAACCAGTCTGCAGTCCCCTGTATTGAGAACATCATAGGTGCTTCCCTTTTTATGCAGGCCAAGAGAAAGGGGGCCGTCCTTATATTCATCCCCGAAAGAAAATTCCATTTTATTCCGGTATCCGAATTCCCTGGGACTTCCGTAAATCCCCTCCCAGCGGTAATCCGGCTTTCCCTCCGCGTCGGTTTGTCCGCCTGTGAGAAGCGCCTGATCCAGCAGTTCCCGAATCTGCCGCTCCTTCATGTTTAACTGTTCCTCATAAGGCATGGTCTGATACATACAGCCTCCGCAGGCAGGAAAAGAGCTGCACACCGGCTCTCTCTGCTCAAGAGGTGATTTTTCCAGAACCTCAAGAAGCCGTCCCTCCGCACGTCCGGAACGCTTTTTATGAATGCAGAAGCGCACCTTCTGTCCGGGAATTCCATTTTTCACAAGGACCTTCTGTCCCTCCACATACACATATCCTTTATTGGGATAGTCCACCTTTTCAATAATACCCTCGTAAATTTCACCTTTTTTCATTCTGCCATATATTCTCCTGATCTCTTTTTATGATAAGCAAACCGGCTTTTTCTGTATCCGGAATATTATAACGGATAAGGCCGCAGCGAAAGAAAAACAGCTCCGGTCACTGCCGGAGCCATTATCCATCCTGAATAGTTATTCTGGTTTTTCTTCTTCATCTTCAAAATAATCATCAAAATCGTCGTCGAAGTCTTCTTCAAAATCTTCCAGATAATCCGGAGCGAAGAAATGGTAAACTGCAAAGGCAATACCTGCAATGGCTGCTACGGCGCCAATCACTGCCAGAACCCAGAGAACTGTATTCTTCTGCTTTTCCTCTTCCTTTTTGTTTAATGCAGACAGTAATTCCTCAATTTTGATATTCATAACTGCACCATCCTCTCATAATTCTTGCTGTCAGATTCACCGGAAAACTCTTTTTCCTCCTGCATCTGCCTTTCCGCGAAATTTCTGTTTCTTCCGCGAAGTATATAAAATATTATATCACGAAAGTTTTCTATTTACCATCATTTCAGAAAAAAACTTTTTCCTGTCATATTTTTTTCAGCTTTGCAAATCCGGCGAACATCTTTTTGACGCCATATCTGTCAAAGTCCACGGTCACCTCAAAATCACGGCCGCCCTCCACAATATTTTTTACAATTCCAACACCGAATTTCACATGGCGTACCGTATCCCCCACCTGATATTCCAGGGAAGACGGTTTTTTCACTTTATACTGGGAAGGTTCAAATGCTTTCGCCTGAAAGGCCATCTTCATCTGCGCGTAGCTGCTTTTTGCAGGAATGACCTCTTCCAGCTTCGGCTTTTTCTCCTGAATGGTATGTCCCAGATCCACCAGTTCTCTCGGAATCTCCCGGACAAACCGGGACACCCGGTTATACTGAATTTCTCCGCGTATCATCCTCTGCTGGGCACTGGTCAGCGTCAGCTCCTTCATGGCTCTCGTGATCCCCACATAGCAAAGCCGCCGTTCTTCCTCCATGTCCGTCATATCACCACTGGAAATACTCATATAACTGGGAAAAATCCCATCCTCCATCCCGGCAAGATAAACATGGGGAAACTCCAGGCCCTTTGCACTGTGAAGCGTCATCAGAAGAACATAGTCCTGTCCTTCGTCCACCGAATCAATATCCGCGATCAGTGCAATTTCCTCCAGAAAGCCCGACAGAGAAGCAGGCCGGTCCATCTCTTCCATGGTCTCCCCATACGTAACCGTCTTGGAAATCAATTCATCAATATTTTCAATACGTGCTCTTGCTTCATCCGTATCCTCAGCCTCCAGTTCTGCCACATATCCGGTAAGATCGATGATCTCCTCCAGAAGCTCCTGCACCGTATAGGCCTCCGCCTTGCTTTTCAAAGACTGGATGAAAGTTACAAATCCGTCAATTTTTGACAGACTTCTTCCCAGTCCCGGAATTTCCTCTGCCACACGAAGGGCATCATAAAAGCTGATATCCATCTGCTGCGCATAGGTTTCCACTCTTGTCACTGTTGTGACGCCAATTCCGCGTTTCGGAACATTCAGGATACGCTTTACCGCCAGATCATCCCTTGCATTATCCACTGTCTTCAGATAGCAGAGCAGATCCTTGATCTCTTTTCTCGCATAGAAATTTACTCCGCCCACAATTTTATAGGGGATGTTTGCAAGAAGACATTTTTCTTCAAAAAGACGGGACTGGGCATTGGTACGGTAAAGAACCGCACAGTCTCCATAACGGCACCGTCCCTCCCGGTGTGCTTTTGCAATATCTCCCACCACATATTCCGCTTCCTCAAACCCATTGAGAAACTGCCGGAATTGCACGCAGCTTCCCTTCTCATTTTCCGTCCAGAGACGTTTCGGTTTTCTCTGAGAATTGTTGCTGATCACTTCATTGGCCGCATTGAGGATATTTTGCGTGGAACGGTAATTCTGCTCCAGCCGGATCACATAAGCATCGGGAAATACCCGTTCAAATCCCAGGATGTTTCCGATATTGGCACCGCGGAATTTATAAATCGACTGGTCATCATCACCTACCACACAAAGATTTTCATATCTGGAGGCCAGAAGACTGACAAACTGGAACTGTGCCGTATTGGTATCCTGATACTCATCCACCATAATATACCGGAAACGTTCCTGATAATATTCCAGCACATCGCCGCAGTTCCGGAACAGCTCCACCGTCTTTACGATCAGGTCGTCAAAATCCAGTGCATTATTTTTGCGGAGACTCGCCTGATATTCCCGGTAAACCGCCGCCACCTTTTTCTGGTTGAAATCCCCACCTGCACTCATTTCCATTTCATCCGGCGTGATCAGCTCATCCTTTGCATGAGAGATCTGTGCCAGAAGCGCCCGTTCTTTATATACCTTGGTATCAATATCCAGACGGCGGCAGATATCCTTCATCAGGCTCTTCTGATCATCTGTATCATAAATGGTAAAATTATTGTCATATCCCAGACGATCTATGTATCTGCGGAGAATCCTGACACAGGTGGAATGAAATGTGGACACCCAGATACTTTCTGAACCGAAGCCGACGATTTTATCCACCCTTTCCCGCATCTCCTGGGCAGCTTTGTTGGTAAAGGTAATCGCCAGGATATTCCAGGGATTTACACCTTTTTCACTGATCAGATAAGCAATTCTGTGTGTCAGTACCCTTGTTTTTCCTGATCCTGCTCCTGCAAGGATCAGGAGTGGGCCTTCTGTATGATAAACAGCATCACGCTGCTGTTCATTCAATGTATCAAATATACTCATGATTCTTCTCCTCATTTTCAACTTTTCTCATTATAGCATGGCCGGACGGATTCCCACAAGCATAACCGTACAAATGTTTTCTTTTTAAAATTAAAAAAAGGATTTACAAGTAGTATTGAAAACTATATAATAAAGACCAGAGGTGATTAACTAATGACGATCGACACAAAAGAAATGCTTAGCAGCATTCTGGACAGCGTTTCCAGAATTGATTATATTAAACCGGATGATATTCCAAATATCGATCTGTACATGGATCAGGTGACAACGTTCATGGAATCACAGCTTGCCTCCAGCAAAAGATACCCGGATGACAAGATCCTTACCAAAACCATGATCAATAATTATGCAAAAAACCACCTGCTTCCCTCCCCGGAAAAGAAACGCTATTCCAGAGAACATCTCCTGATGCTGATTTTTATTTATTACTTTAAAAATATCCTGTCCATCAATGACATTGAGACTCTTCTGGATCCCATTACCGAAAAATACTTCAAATCCAGTGACGGCAGGAATCTCAGCTATATTTATAATGAAGTGTTCGGCATGGAAAAAGCACGCATCGAATCCATGAAAAAAGATCTTACAAAAAGCTGGCATACTGCCATGGAAACCTTCTCCGATGCAGATGAGGAAGATCAGGAATTTCTGAAAACCTTTTCTTTTATCTGTCTTTTAAGCTTCGATGTCTATGTTAAGAAAATGATCATCGAAAATCTTATCGACAGCATGCATCCGGAAGAATCCGGCGAAAAAAAGAAAAAAGAAAAAACACCAAAAACGCCAAACAGATAATTTTTTTAGAATATCATATTTGATATTGATTTCCAAAATGAAATATGCTAAACTCCCTTTACTGACAAGACAGTTGTAAACTTTAAATGTCAAAAAGGGAGTTTTATTATGGAAAAATTAAAAAAAGCACTAAACCACATTTTTATTGACGGACTCAGCGGCATGGCTCTGGGCCTGTTCTCCACACTAATCGTTGGAACTATTATCCAGCAGATAGGCAGCTTCATTCCCGGTATCATCGGAGACATGATCTATGTCCTGGGCAAAATGGCTGCCGCAATGACAAGCGCCGGAATCGGTGTGGGCGTCGCTTACAAATTTAAGGAAAGTCCTCTTGTAACCTTTTCTGCTGCAACCGCAGGCATGGTGGGCGGATTCGCATCCAAACTTCTGGCAGGCACTGTCCTGGTGGAAGGAACCATGGTATTTGCAGGTCCCGGAGAACCGCTTGGCGCATTTATCGCAGCTCTGGCGGGCATCGAGCTTGGACATCTCGTTTCCGGAAAAACAAAGGTTGATATTCTGGTAACTCCGCTTGTGACCATCCTCTGCGGCTCTGCAGTCGGTCTGATCCTCGGACCTCCGATCTCTGCATTTATGACAGGTCTCGGAAGCATTATCAACTGGGGAACCGAACAGCAGCCCTTCCTGATGGGCATCATTGTATCCGTACTTATGGGTATGATCCTCACTCTTCCCATCAGCTCCGCCGCTCTGGGAATCATCCTGAATTTAAGCGGACTGGCTGCAGGTGCGGCTGTCATCGGCTGCTGCTGCAACATGGTCGGCTTTGCCGTGGCAAGCTACCGTGAAAACGGTCTTGGCGGACTGCTCGCACAGGGTATTGGAACATCCATGCTTCAGGTACCAAACATCGTCCGAAAACCCGTGATCTGGATTCCTGCCATTGTTTCCAGTGCCATCCTGGGCCCGGCAGGCACTATGCTGGTAAATATGCAGTGTAACGCAACCGGTTCCGGAATGGGTTCTGCAGGCTTCGTAGGTCAGATCATGACCTGGCAGACGATGATCGCCTACGATTCCCCTGTCGTGGTACTGATAAAAATTGTGCTGCTGCAGTTCGTTTTACCTGCTGTGACCACGCTTGCCGTATCGGAATTTATGCGAAAAAAGGGAATCATCAAAACAGGCGATATGACATTAGATATGTAGCATATGTAATATTTTTTCCCAAAAACACTTGCTTATCACAAATTAGCGTGTTAAAATGGTACTATTGTTAATAAAGGCAGCGCCGCCTTTTAACACACAAACATTAAAATAGTTTTAAAGGAGCAGGAATATGGGTAAAAAAATCAGGACCGAGGCGGTTGATCATTTATTTGAGGCAATCCTGTGCCTGAAGGACAAAGAAGAATGCTACACATTTTTTGAGGATGTTTGTACAATCAATGAACTCCTTTCTTTATCCCAGCGTTTTGAAGTTGCAAAAATGCTGATGGACAAGCGTACCTATCTGGACATTTCTGAAAAAACAGGGGCTTCCACAGCGACGATCAGTCGTGTAAACCGCTCTCTCAATTACGGAAACGACGGCTACGAAATGGTTTTCTCCAGAATGCGCGAAAAAGAAGAAGCAGCATCTTCCGAAAGCACTGCAGATTCAGATAAATAGAATATGGACAAAAGAGGACAGTAAGCATTTTTGCTTCTGTCCTTTTCATTTGCAAAAAACTCTGGTTCTTAATAACGGTTGACACGCCCTTTTAACAGCTCTGCAGATCTGTTGATCAAAAGCTCTTCCGGAAAATGCAGTTCTGTAAGGAGGCTGTCCGCTTCTGCAAATTCACCGATCAGCGTATCAAAATGGGCATCACTGTTTACGATTACCGGAACCTGATATTCCATGCACAGCCTCAGCATGATCCTGTCGTTTTCCAGAGCATTTTCTCTGGTGCAGTCCGGCTGCAGGGAATGATTGTTCAGCTCCAGAATTTTTCCATATTCCCTGGCGGCCTGAACAACAGCGGTATAATCCAGTTCATACCTTCCATCATCCGGATGACCCATAATATTTACATGGGGATTTTTCATGGTATTGATCATTGCTTCCGTATTTTCCTGCTTTCCGGAAGGTTTGATACACGGTACATGAAGGCTGGCAATGACCACATCCATTGCTTCCAGTGTCCTGTTTCCAAGATCCACGTTCCCTTCCCTGTCCAGAATATTGACCTCCGTTCCAAGAAGGAGTCGGATTCCATACAGTTCTCTCGGCACTACCTTCAGATTGTGAAAGTAAAATTTGTGACAGCTTCCCGGCATGGCCGGAGCATGCTCCGTGATTCCCAGAATCTGAAGTCCTTTATCGGATGCTGCCTTTGCCATTTCCCGCAGAGAACAGTAGGCATGTCCGCTGGCAACCGTATGGGTGTGCAGATCCATGGCATACTGATAATTCATATATTCTCACTCCATTTGCTTATCTTTTTTTTCCTTAATGCATTATACCCTTCCTTTTCCGTGGATTCAAGCCGAAAACGACTTTGAATTTCATATTATCTGTTGCTCCTGAGAAACGGAGTAAACTGCAACAATTTCACCTGAATTTCATTGCTTTTTGGATGCAATTTCGTTATACTGTTCTGTAAGCGCTGTTCCTGAAATACTTCAGGCACAAAATACGAAAGGAAGCGGAAAATATGGGAAATTTATTTAATATGGACAATAAGTTCTTTGTTTTTATGGGAAAGGTGGCAGATCTGATTATCCTCAATCTCCTCTGCATCGTATGCTGTATTCCCATTGTAACGGCTGGAGCCTCCATTACGGCCATGTTTTATGTCACACTGAAAATGGTTCGAAATGAAGAGGCCTACATTGTCCGCAGTTTTTTTAAATCTTTTAAAGAAAACCTCAGGCAGTCCCTTGTCATCAATCTGATCATGCTGGTTGCTGCCTTTCTTCTGTTTATGGA
This sequence comes from uncultured Blautia sp., assembly GCA_945872375.1. Taxonomy (GTDB): domain Bacteria; phylum Bacillota; class Clostridia; order Lachnospirales; family Lachnospiraceae; genus Blautia_A. The sequence goes on from CAMBYR010000011.1 coordinate 7,680, forward strand.
CGTTCGCATCGTAAACCAGATGGAAGGAACACTCCACAATGTCCTGCTCGTATTGTTTACGGCACTGGGGCTGTTTTATATCATGATCTTTATCTACATTTACCCGATACTCGCCAAATTTTACAACAGCATCCGGAACACCTTTATCAATGCATTTCTGATGTCTGTCCGTCATCTGCCCTTTACCGTGCTGATGATCATTATTACCGCAGTACCGGCAGCAATTTTCTTCATCCCCAATGCACAGGTCTTTTCGACCATGATACTGCTTTTTATCCTGCTCGGATTCTCGACTGTCGCATATATCAACTCTCATTTTCTGGTAAAGATCTTTGATCGCTACATACCAAAAGAAGAGGAGGAATCTTCCGGACTTCCGGATACGGAGGCGGAGACAGAGGCATAATGAATCCTTCTCCTGAATATGATACTTTCAGAAATACTTCGGACAGGAATCCGGAAAAATGGGGAGAAAAGCCCTATCACTCTCTGGATTACATGCTCCGCCAAACCTTTGGCGAAAAAGTATATAAAGTCACTTTAAACGGAGGCATGACCTGCCCCAACCGTGACGGAAAAATCGGAACCAGGGGCTGCATTTTCTGCAGCGCCGGGGGAAGCGGTGACTTTGCGGCAAACGCTGCGCTCTCCATCACAGAGCAGATCGACAGCCAGATCGCCATGCTCAGCGCCAAACGTCCCATCCATAAATTTATTGCCTATTTTCAGGCATACACAAACACCTATGCCCCTGCAGACTATCTGAGAAAAATCTTTACGGAAGCAATCATGCACCCGTCCGTTGTGGCATTGTCCATCGGTACACGTCCTGACTGTCTGGAAGATGATGTGATTGCTCTCCTGGACTCTCTGAACCGTCAGAAGCCTGTATGGATCGAGCTTGGTCTTCAGACCATCCATCCCCGTACGGCACAATATATTCGCCGGGGCTATCCTTTGTCCTGTTTTGAACAAGCCGTTCAGAAGCTTCACAGACACGGGATTTCCGTCATTGTCCACACCATTTTAGGGCTTCCCGGGGAATCCGGAGAAGACATGCTGAAAACCATGGATTATCTCAATCAAAAAAAGATTCAGGGAATCAAGCTGCAGCTTCTTCATGTACTGGAGGGCACGGATCTGGCCCTGGATTATCGGATGAACAAATTTCGTGTTATGGAGCGGGAAGAATATCTGGATCTTCTCATTGACTGTCTGGAGCACCTGGATCCATCCATTGTCATCCACCGAATCACCGGCGACGGTCCAAAAGATCTTCTCATCGCTCCGCTGTGGACCAGCCGCAAACGCGAAGTCCTGAATCTTCTTCATCACCGCATGAAGGAACGCGGCAGCTTTCAGGGAAAGCTTCTGCAAAAAGGAGGAATTTCATGGCAACACCATTTACCACCTACAAACTGATCGTTCTCTATATGCTTCAGAATTCCGAGAACGCCCTTACAAATTCACAGATATCCGAGTTTATTCTCGACCGCGAATACACCAACTACTTCCATCTTCAGCAGGCCATTTCAGAGCTGGAAGAAACAGATCTTCTGAAAAAACAGACGGTTTCCAACGCCTCTTACTACCATATTACCGAGGAGGGAAGAAAAACTCTCAGTTATTTTGAAAATGAGATTTCATCGGATATCCGGAGAGAGGTACATGATTATCTGAAAAATCTGGGAATGCAGGTTCCAAAAAGGATCCTTACTCCCGCAGATTATTATGAGACGCCTCAGGGCGGTTTCTGCGTACGGTGTCAGCTCATCGAGAAAAACACCACACTTCTGGATCTTACCATTTCAGCACCGGGAAAAGAAGCAGCAAGATCCATCAGCCGCAACTGGGCAAAGAAAAGCCAGGATATTTATGCATTAATGATGGAGGAGCTCCTTTAGGGCTCCTCCTTTATCATCTTCATATGTTCTTTCAGTTTTTTCTCATAGCCCATGTCACTGAGCTCATAAAACGTCTCTCCCAGAATTTCGTCAGGGAGATACTGCTGCTTTACATAGTGGTTGGGATAATCGTGCGCATACTTATAGCCAATGCCGTGTCCAAGTTTTTCATGTCCTCCATAATGCGCATCCTGAAGGTGCGGAGGCACCGTGGTTCTGGTGCGTTTCACAGATTCCATAGCTGCAGAAATAGCATTCACGGCTGCATTGCTTTTTGGTGCACAGGCCATATAGGCAGCCGCCTGAGAAAGAATGATCTGTGATTCCGGCATTCCCACACGCTCCACAGCCTGAGCAGCCGCAGCAGCCACACAAATTGCCTGAGGATCCGCATTTCCGATGTCCTCTGAAGCAAGGATCATGATCCTCCTGGCAATAAACTTCACATCTTCTCCGGCATATAGCATCTTTGCAAGATAATAAACTGCAGCGTCCGGGTCGGAGCCCCTCATACTTTTGATAAATGCAGAAATGATGTCATAATGGTTATCACCGTTCTTATCGTAGCGGATCACACGCTTCTGAATGCACTCAGAAGCCACGTCAAGCGTCAGATGGATCTTTCCGTCGGAATCTCTGGGTGTGGTCAGGATCGCCAGCTCTACGGCGTTCAGGGCGCTTCTGGCATCCCCTCCTGCCATATCCGCCAGAAACTCCATGGCATCTTCCTCGATCACCGCATGATAGCTTCCCATTCCCTTTACGGGATCATTTACCGCACGGGAGATCAGTTCCCGGATCTCCTCTTTTTCCAGTGCCTTCAGCTCAAAAACAATGGAGCGTGATAAAAGAGCCCCGTTTACCTCAAAATAGGGATTTTCCGTTGTCGCACCAATGAGGATGACCGTTCCGTCTTCCACAAAAGGAAGCAGATAATCCTGCTGTCCCTTATTAAAGCGATGGATCTCGTCGATGAACAGGATCGTTTTTTTCCCGTACATTCCCCTGTCATCCTGCGCCTGCTTTACAACAGCCTCCATATCCTTTTTTCCCGCCACGGTGGCATTGATCTGGGTGAAGCTGGCGCTGGTGGTATTGGCGATCACCTTTGCCAGAGTGGTCTTTCCTGTTCCGGGCGGACCGTAAAAAATCACGGAGGTAAGCTTATCTGCCTTAATCGCACGATAAAGCAATTTATCTTTTCCCACAATGTGCTGCTGCCCTACCACCTCCTCCAGTTTGGTGGGGCGAAGCCTGGAAGCCAGAGGGGATTCCTTTTCCATTGTTCTGGATTTGGCATATTCAAATAAATCCATATTTTTCTCCGTTTCTGTACACCTCTTTAGCGTACATTTGTTCTGTTTTTCTTATTATAGCATCTCAGGGCAAAGAGAACAAGCCCTCTTCCACTTTCTTCAGGCTCTATAGCTGCCGTTTTCCCGCCTTTTTCAGGACACGATCAGTTCATCCACGGTCACAAACTGATATCCCTCCTTCTGAAGCAGATCCACAACCTTCAGGGCTGCTTCCACCGACGTATCATATTCATCGTGCATCAGGATAATGGAACCATCCCTGATATTCTCTTCCACGATTTTCAAAATGGCATCTACATTTCGGCTCTTCCAGTCCAGTGTATCAATATCCCAGAAGACCGGAAACATGGTCACACACAGCTCCAGGTTTTCTTTCCATGCACCGAAGGGCGGCCTGATATAGGATGGATAAACTCCTGTCATCTCATAGATCAGATTATTTGTCTTCTGAATCTCCTCACAGGCAAGGGACTGAGGAATTTTATTCAGCAGCACATGGTGATACGTATGATTCCCGATCAGATGCCCCTCCTCCTGCATTCTCTGTACCAGTTCCTCATTTCCTTCCATATTTTGTCCTAAAAGAAAAAAAGAAGCGCGTACGCCCCGTTCCTTCAGACCATCCAGCAGCTCCGGCGTATACCGGGAGCTTGGACCGTCATCAAAGGTCAGGGCCACTCTCGGCACTTCTTCCCCGGAGGTCTTTCCCCGGTAAATACAGATTCCCGCCGCAAGAAGAAGGATCGAACACCATAACCGTTTCTTTTTACCCATAATTTTCCCTTAGAATGTCTTTTCTTAATATATGACCATCACCGAAAAAAAAGAAGTGCAGGCTGCCCCACACTCCTTTTCTACATCCTTATTTTGTCTGCATTGCATAATAGCGGCTTTCGATCGCTGCTCTTACACCGTCATACCCAAGAACACTGGTATCCAGATACATGTCATAATTTTCCGGATCATTCCATTCTTTTCCGGTAAATCTTCGGCAGAATTCCTGTTTTCTCTTATCATCCTTCTGAAGAAATTTTTCAATTTCTCTGGGAGATTTGCTGAGCTTCTTTGCAGCCTCCTCCATACGAAATTCCCAGGACGCATGTACAAAAACACGCAGTACATGAGGATAATCTGTCACATTCAGGATGGAGTTTGCACAGCGGCCAATGATCACACAGGATTCCTTTTCTGCCAGTTCCTTGATGATCTTTGCCTGGTAGCTGAACAGATTGGTATCTGATGTAAAATCTTTACTTTGCGGAGGAATCAATTCCCCTGTATAAATACCGCTTTTTGAGAAAAGAGGCGGTTTCGCACTGGTGTACTCATCCACACGTCCGAATAAGGTTTCATGGATTCCGCTGTCCTCAGAAGCCATACGGATAATATCCTTGTCATAATAGGAAATTCCGAGTTTTTTGGAAAGCATCTCGCCAATCGTACGTCCGCCGCTTCCATACTCTCTTGCGATAGTAATCACAACATGATCCATATTTGCCTCCTATTCTCCCAGATATGCTTTCTGGACTGATTCATCGTGAAGCAGATCTTCCGCTTTTCCTGACAGGGAAATTCTTCCTGTTTCCAGAACATAGGCTCTGTCCGCAATGGAAAGTGCTTTTTTCGCATTCTGTTCTACCAGAAGAACTGTCGTTCCGCTCTCACTGACTACTTTAATAATATCAAAAATCTCATTTACGAAAATCGGGGACAGACCCATAGACGGCTCGTCCATAACGATAATTCTCGGTTTGCTCATCAGCGCGCGTCCCATGGCGAGCATCTGCTGTTCACCGCCGGAAAGAGTACCGGCACGCTGATTTTTACGTTCCTCCAGACGCGGGAAACGCTTGTAGACCGTTTTCAGACTTTCTTCAATCTCTTTTTTATCTTTTCTGGTATAAGCTCCCAGAAGCAGATTTTCATATACACTGAGCTGAGAAAATACACGCCGTCCTTCCGGAACATGCGCAATTCCCATTTCTACGATTTTATGCGCCGGCACCCTGGTAATATCTTTTCCCTCGAAAATGATAGAACCCTGCTTTGCCGGAATCAGTCCGGTAAGAGTCTGAAGAGTCGTTGTTTTTCCGGCACCGTTGGCACCGATCAGGGCAATGACCTCACCCTGATTGACTTCAAAGGAAATACCCTTTAACGCCTGAATTACACCGTAATATACGTGTAAGTCCTTTACCTCTAACATTGCCATTCTATCCGTTCCTCCTATTCTCCCAGATATGCAGTGATAACTGCCGGATCATTCAGAACTGCCGATGTTTCTCCCTGGCAGAGTACCTGACCGAAATTCAGCACTGTCAGTTCCTCACAGATACCGCCTACCAGCTTCATATCATGCTCAATCAGAAGGATCGTCATATCAAAATGGTCTCTTACAAAACGAATGGTATCCATCAGCTCCTGTGTCTCGTTTGGATTCATGCCGGCTGCCGGCTCATCCAGGAGAAGAAGCTTGGGTTCTGTAGCCATGGCTCTGGCAATCTCCAGCTTACGCTGTTTTCCGTAAGGAAGGTTTCCTGCCAGATAATCCGCTTCCTTGTCCAGATCGAACACCTTCAGGATTTCCATGGCACGGCTCGTCATTTCCTTTTCTGTTTTAAAGTACTTTGGAAGGCGGAAAATTCCGGTAAAGGTAGAATATGGATGATGATTATGAAATCCTGCCTTTACATTATCCAGAACAGAAAGCTGACGGAACAGACGAATGTTCTGGAACGTTCTTGCCACGCCTGCTTTATTGATGTCAATCGTATTTTTTCCCGTAATGTCCTGACCATCCAGGCGGATGATTCCCTCGGTAGGCTTGTATACACCTGTAAGAAGGTTGAATACGGTTGTTTTTCCGGCACCGTTGGGGCCGATCAGGCCATACAGACATCCCTTCTCGATATTCAGGTTAAAATTGTCAACGGCATGAAGACCGCCGAAGGAGATGGACAAATGATTTACCTCTAACATTGCCATAATTAAGCCGCCTCCTTCTTTGGTAATTTATTATGTATTTTTTCCAGTACGCGTTTTCTCCAGTCGATGGCTGCCGGTGCCCAGTTGAAGAGCATCATGATGATCAGAACGATCGCATAGATCAGCATACGATAGGTGGAGAATCCACGAAGCATTTCAGGAAGCGCATACAGGACAATCGTTGCGATAATGGATCCGCGGATGCTTCCGATTCCGCCAAGTACTACATAAACCAGAATCATAATGGACAGGTTGTAGTCAAAAATGGAAACCTTCAGCATGGAAATATTGTGGGCGTAAAGAACGCCTGCCACACCTGCCAGCGCTGCCGAAACAGTAAAGGCAAGCAGTTTGTATTTTGTCACATTGATTCCAATGGATTCTGCTGCAATACGGTTGTCTCTTGCTGCCATGATCGCACGGCCGCTTCTGGAATGCACCAGGTTCTGTACGATAAACAGAGTGATCAGGATCAGGATCACGCCGATCAGGAAGAAATACGGCTTGATATCCTTATACAAAGTAGAGGTACCGGAGATACCAAGAGCTCCCTTCATGATCTTTTTGCCTCCTGCGGCCAGCTTCAGGCCGGAGGAATTGGTGGTGACATGGATTCCGTTTTCATCCACACCCACATACAGAATATTTACCAGGTTTTTGATGATCTCACCGAATGCCAGTGTAACAATGGCAAGATAGTCGCCGCGAAGACGCAGAACAGGAACTCCAATGAGTATACCGAAAACAGCCGCCACAGCCGCACCTACCAGAATCGCCAGGATCAGACGCGGAACAGAAGGCAGAGCATCTCCAACCACATTGGAAAACAGGGCGCTGGAATAAGCTCCCACACACATAAAACCTGCATGTCCAAGACTCAGTTCACCGGAAAATCCTACCACAAGGTTCAGGGAGATGGATGCGATCGTGTACACGCAGAGCGGAACCAGAAGACCCTGAAGCAGGTTTGACAGATTTCCTGTAGCGGAAAGTGTCTGGGCAACTGCAAATAATACAAGAACCAGTCCATAGTTGATAAAATTATTTTTTGTTGTCTTATTCATTTTCTTCATCTGCGCCACCTTATACTTTCTCCTGAATGTTCTTTCCGAACAATCCTGCAGGTTTCACAAGAAGCACGATGATCAGCACCGCAAACACGATGGCATCTGCTACCTGAGAGGAAATATAGGCTCTTCCGAAAATCTCGATCACTCCAAGAAGAATTCCTCCTACCATCGCTCCCGGAATAGAACCGATTCCACCAAATACGGCCGCAACGAAGGCCTTGATACCAGGCATGGCTCCTGTATACGGTGTCAGGGTCGGATATGCGGAGCAGAGCAGAAGGCCTGCAATGGCCGCCAGACCGGATCCAATGGCAAAGGTCAGGGAAATGGTTGCATTCACATTAACACCCATTAACTGAGCTGCATCACGGTCCTCGGAAACAGCCTGCATGGCGCGTCCCGGTTTTGTTTTACTGACAAAAAGTGTCAGTCCGACCATGATGATGATACATGCCAGAATCGTTACGATCGTAACTCCCTTGATCGTCAGCCGTCCGTCAAACAGAGTCAGGGAAGGGAAATTAATTACAGGTACAAAGCTCTTTGCATCTGCGCCGAAAATCAGCAGTGCAAGGTTCTGGAGCAGATAACTGACACCGATGGCGGTAATCAGTACCGCAAGGTTGGAAGAAGCCTTTCGGAGAGGGCGATATGCCACCATCTCGATCACAACTCCAAGGACTGTACATATGATAACGCCTAATACAACGGATAAAAGCGGAGAAAGACCTGCCTTTGTAATCGCAGTAAGAATTACAAAAGCTCCGACCATGATAACATCTCCATGAGCAAAGTTCAGCATCTTCGCAATTCCGTATACCATTGTATATCCCAGTGCGATGATCGCGTAAACACTGCCCAGGCTTATCCCATCTTTTAAATAAGATATAAAACTCATAGTGCACCTCGTCAAATGTTTTAAACGTACATGGGTGTTTTTATCCCATAGGAAGCTTCTTCAAACCAATGATGTTTGAGGAATTTCTTATGGGATAAAAACAAAGGGACAGTTTCCCTATGCACAGGCAACCGTCCCCCCGTTTCTCTGTTTTCTATTATTCCATCATTTCGTAAACGCCGTCTTTGATTACAACAGCTTTCGGGGACTTGTCGCATTCGCCGTCTTCTGTCCATTTAGCTGTTCCGGTAAGACCTTCAATTTCAATGTTCAGCATGGAAGCGGACATTGCTGCACTGATGTCTTCGTTGGACATATCCGGTGTAATACCAGCATCTTCTGCTGCTGCCTTGATTGCATAGAGAACATCATATGCATCTGCTGCAAACTGGTTCGGTGTCTCATCGTTGTTTGCTGCCTTGTATGCTGTAACGAAGTTTACAGTTGCTTCATCTTCTGCTGTTGCAGAGAACGGAGTCAGAAGCATAACGCCTTCTGCAAGAGAAGTATCAAAGTTTTCTACAGAAAGGATACCATCCATACCGTCTACGCCAAAGATTATAACATCAAGATCAATGTCTGCTGCCTGCTGAAGGATCAGAGCATTGTCAGAGTAGTAGTTCGGCAGGAACAGAAGCTCTGCGCCGCTTTCCTTGATCTTGCCAAGCTGTACGGAGTAGTCTGTGTTGCTGTCTGTGGTGTATGCTTCATCAGCAACAACTTCAAGGCCGAATTCCGGAGCTGCTTCTACAAATGCATCATGAACACCTACGTTGTAGTCTGCCATGGAATCATAGAGAACTGCAACCTTGGTAGCAAGACCTTTTTCAGCAATGTATTCTGCGGATTTTGATCCCTGCATCGGGTCTGTGAAGCACATACGGAACTCATTGGAGCCTGCTGTGATACAGTCTACCGCACTTCCGGATGGTGTGAACAGGAAGGTTGTTTCTGCTGCTTCTGCGCCAACTGCGATACATGCACCGGAGGTAACGGTACCGCAAAGCATCTGCATACCTTTGTCAAGAAGGTCATTGTATGCATTGACAGCTTTTTCCGGATCACCCTGGTCATCGCCTGCAGCCAGGATCTCTACCTGATATCCGTTGATGCCGCCTGCAGCATTGATTTCCTCTGCAGCTACAACTGCTGCGTTGTATACGTTTGTACCATACTGAGCGTAGTCACCGGTCATCGGTCCGATTATACCGATCTTGAAGGTTTCTTCGCCTTCTGCAAATACTGCTGTAGGAAGTGTTGTTGCTGCCATAGCTACTGCTGCAGCTACGCCGAGTGCTTTTTTCCAGTTTCTCATAATATTCTCCTCCTTATATTTTGGATGTCAGAAGAACCGATTCAGGCAAAAATGATATGTGATAAGTCAAAAAGCCCACTGGGTTCCCAGCCGGCTTTGGCTTCCTCTGACTTTTTATAATGTATGAATTATAGCATCTTACTTTTATGATTTCAAGTGGCAATTTATAAAAACTTTATACTTTTCTGTTGATTTTTAGAAAAAAATACCGCACATTTTAGAAAAAAATAAGGAACCCGGCAGAAAAGTCTCCAGGTTCCGTTTTTATTCTGCTTATTTCTGATATTGATTAAGCAATTGCCTTCTTTGCGATCTCAGCCAGTGCTGCAAAGCCTGCTGCATCGTTTACTGCAAGGTCAGCCAGCATCTTTCTGTTGATATCAACATTGGCAACCTTCAGACCATGCATCATCTTGCTGTAGGAAAGTCCGTTCATTCTTGCTGCTGCATTGATACGTGCGATCCAGAGCTGTCTGAACTGACGTTTTCTCTGTTTTCTTCCTGCATAGGAGCTGGTAAGTGCTCTCATTACAGACTGTTTTGCTACTCTATACTGTTTGGAACGGGCTCCTCTGTAGCCTTTTGCCAGTTTTAATGTACGGTTATGTCTTTTCTTTGCGTTTAATCCGCCTTTAATTCTTGCCATTTCTTA
>CAMBYR010000012.1 GCA_945872375.1 uncultured Blautia sp.
CCAGAACCTCTTTTAAATGGGGAATTCCGGTAGACTTTGACCCGGGTCATGTGGTTTATGTATGGCTGGATGCACTGACCAACTATATCACCGGAATCGGCTACGACTGCGACGGTGAAAGCACGGCACAGTTTGCAAAAAACTGGCCGGCAGACCTTCACCTGATCGGAAAAGATATCATTCGTTTCCATACGATCTACTGGCCGATCTTCCTGATGTCTCTGGATCTGCCGTTGCCGAAACAGGTATTTGGACATCCCTGGCTGCTTCAGGGGGACGGCAAAATGAGCAAATCCAAGGGCAATGTTCTCTATGCAGATGAACTGGTGGATTTCTTCGGTGTGGATGCTGTCCGCTACTTTGTTCTCCATGAAATGCCATTTGAAAACGATGGCGTGATCACCTGGGAACTGATGGTGGAACGTCTGAACTCCGAGCTTGCAAATACGCTTGGAAATCTGGTGAACCGTACGATCTCCATGTCCAACAAATACTTTGGAGGTGTGGTGGAAGACAAGGGTGCGGCAGAGCCTGTAGATGACGATCTGAAATCCTTTATTCTCGCGGTTCCGGGAAAAGTAGATGCCAAAATGGACAAACTTCGCGTGGCAGATGCTATGACAGAGATCTTCTCTCTGTTTAAGCGCTGCAATAAATATATCGATGAAACAATGCCCTGGGCTCTTGCAAAAGACGAGACAAAACAGGATCGTCTGGCAACCGTTCTTTACAATCTGGTAGAAGGAATCTGTATCGGTGCCACACTGCTGGAATCCTTTATGCCGGAAACGACTGAAAAGATTCTGGCACAGCTCAATGCATCCGCAAGAACTCTGGAAGACCTGAAATCCTTCGGACTTTACCAGTCCGGAACAAAGGTTACCGAGGCTCCGGAAATCCTTTTTGCACGTCTGAAGCTGGACGAGGTAATGGCAAAAGTGGCAGAGCTTCATCCGGTTGCTGAAGAACCGGAAGAGGCAAAGGAAGATGAAAATGTGATCGATATCGAAGCAAAACCGGAGATCACCTTTGATGATTTTGAAAAACTGCAGTTCCAGGTAGGAGAGATCATTGCCTGCGAAGCAGTGAAAAAATCCCGGAAGCTTCTGTGCTCTCAGGTGAAGATCGGAAGCCAGGTGCGTCAGATCGTGTCGGGCATTAAGGCTGCATATTCACCGGAAGAAATGGTGGGCAAAAAGGTTATGGTAGTGACCAACCTGAAACCGGCCAAGCTGGCAGGAATCATGAGTGAAGGCATGATTCTCTGTGCAGAGGATGCAGAAGGCAATCTGTCCCTGATGGTACCGGAAAAAGAAATGCCGGCAGGAGCGGAAATCTGCTGACAGATAAAAAAACAAGAGTCCGATGTCTTCATTTCTGAAGAAACCGGACTCTTTTTTTCGTTATCCTTCGCTTTTTTTGCTGATTTTTTTCATGAACTGAATGATCGGAAGGGTCAGTGCGGAGAGACCGTATACGGCTAAAAGCTGTGAAAGCGTCAGTGTCCGGACGGCAAACATTCCGTGAAATGCCGGTACGGTCAGTACCAGTGTGAGAAGCACAAAGCCTGTCAGGAAAGCCATCTGAAGATAACGGTTGTTAAAAAACTGTTTTGTAAAAATGACGGGGTGCTTTCCCTTGCAGTTATAGCCGTGAACCAGCCGCGACAGACAGAGGACGCCAAATGCCATGGTCTGCGCCAGCCGCGTGTTTCCGCTTTGATATCCGATGAAAAATCCGGCAAGGGTCAGCAGGCCGATCACAGCGCCCTCTGTGCCAACTCTCTGTAAGAAGCCTGCCGTGAGGATCGTCTGGTTCATGGGCCGCGGTTTTTCATCCATTACACTGTGTCTGTGAGGTTCCAGGCCAAGTGCAATGGCCGGAAGACTGTCAGTAAGCAGGTTGATAAACAGGAGATGCACCGGTGCAAAGGGAACGGGGAGTTCGCACAGAGAAGACAGGAGCACCACCAGAATACCTGCAAAATTACCGGACAGAAGGAACTGAATGGAGCGGCGGATATTGGCATAAACGTTTCTTCCGTTTTCCACCGCTTTTACAATCGTTGCGAAATTATCATCGGTAAGGATCATGGAGGCAGCATCTTTGGAAACCTCTGTTCCGGTAATTCCCATGGCTACGCCGATATCTGCCTGCTTCAGGGCAGGCGCGTCATTGACTCCGTCACCTGTCATGGCCACAATATTTCCTTTTTCCTGCCATGCACGGACAATTCGTATTTTATGCTCCGGTGTCACGCGGGCATAAACGGAAATATGTTCCACTTTTTCCCGAAGCTCTTCGTCACTGAGGGAATCGATCTCCGAGCCTTCGCAGGCTTCGGAAGGATCCTTCAGAATCCCGATCCGTCTGGCAATCGCTGCGGCTGTAACTTTGTGATCTCCGGTGATCATGATCGGCCGGATGCCTGCACGGATACAGTCCGAAACAGCCTGCATGCTTTCTTTTCGGGGAGGATCCATCATGGCGATCAGCCCCAGAAAGATCAGCTCTGATTCATCGGAATATTCCGGTTTTCGATCCATGGGAAAGCGGCGGTAGCCCACGCCGAGAACACGAAGGCCTTCCCGGGAAAAGTGTTCGTTTGCCGCCTGGATGTTCTGAATATCCTCTTCTGTGATCGGAAGAACTTCTCCGTTTTTCTGAAGGAAGGAGGTCCGTTTCAGCATTACATCCACTGCCCCTTTGGTGATCAGCGTACGCCCGTTCCTGAGATCGTGAAGAGTGGACATCAGCTTTCTGTCACTGTCAAAGGGAAGTTCTCCAAGGCGGGGATAAGCTTCTCTGACACGCTGGGCCGGAACGCCCCGTTTATCTCCCAGATTGATCATGGCGGTTTCCGTGGGATCTCCGATTTCTACGCCGTCAATATTGGTGGAATCATTGCAGAGAATGCTGTACCGCATCAATTGCTTGTGGAGGGGATTCATGGGATTGATCTGTTCTGCGGGAATATCCTGACCGTCCAGATAATAATGCTCCACTGTCATTTTATTCTGGGTCAGAGTGCCTGTTTTGTCAGAGCAGATCACCGATACGCTGCCGAGTCCTTCCACGGCCTGCAGCTTACGGATGATGGCTCCTTCCTTTGCCATTTTTCCGGTTCCGAAGGCGAGAACGATGGTTACAATGGAACTGAGTGCTTCTGGAATGGCAGCCACTGCCAGCGCCACGGCAAAGAGAAAGGCGTCGGCCGGTTTTCCGCCCCGGAATACCTGAAGCGCAAATAATGCTCCGCAGAGAACCAGGATCAGGACAGAAAGCTTTCGGCCGAACTGATCCAGATTAACCTGAAGCGGCGTCTTTTTTTCAGAAGTATTTTTCAAAAGTCCTGCAATTTTTCCCATTTCCGTATTCATACCGATATCTGTTACCAGAAAAACGGCACGTCCGTAAGTGACAAAGCTGCCGGAGTAGACCATGTTTTTTCGATCTCCAAGAGCCAGCTCTCCGTCCAGAGGTGCGGAGGTTTTTTCTACCGGAAGGCTTTCGCCGGTAAGAGCGCTTTCATCTGTTTTAAGGCTGGCGCATTCCAGGATTCGCCCGTCGGCAGGAATGAAATCTCCTGCTTCCAGATGAACCTCATCGCCTACGGTTACCTCACGACTGGGAATCTGTACGATCATTCCATTTCGAAGAACCTTTGCTTCCGGAGCAGAAAGGGCTTTCAGGCTTTGCAGGGAATGCTCTGCCTTTATGGTCTGCACGGTCCCCAGAATGGCATTTATGGTAATCACCACCAGGATGACCAGGGCGCTTTCTGCCTCTCCGAGGAAAAGGGAAATGACTGCAGAAATAATGAGAATCATCACCAGAAAATCCTGAAACTGTTCCAGAAAAATCTGCAGAGTTGTTTTCTTTTTTCCTTCGGTCAGCTCATTCATACCGAGTGTTTTCTGGCGTTCCAGAATCTGGTTCGCAGTCAGAGGAGCGAGGCTGCCGTTGACGGTACGGCGAACTTCGTCGGCACTTTTGTTGTAATCTCTTTTCATAAAATCATCCTTTCTGATATTATTTATCCGCATTGCAGAAATGATTTATTCTTTTTCATAAATAAAAAACGAGGCCTTTACTGCATGCGGACATGCAATAAAAGTCTCGCTGTTTCATCACGATACGGACAGATACGGCCTCCTGCCATCTGTCGAGATTGACGACATCGCAAACACAAAAGTGCCAGCTACTCCCTCTTATTTACTAGTACTATAATATTCTGAAGGCAGATTTGTCAACCCTGAATTTCCAGACAAAACAGAGCGGATGCCTGAAAATGTATTTTTGCGCAGGGATTCCATTTACGTTCCGGCCGAAAACCCCGGCTTGACGAAGACGAAGGAATTTCTTATACTGAAATGAAGCAATGAGATATCGGGGGATTTACATGGAAAAGAAACTGACACATTTTGATGAAAAAGGAAATGCTGTGATGGTGGATGTATCTGAAAAAAAGGTGACGGTCAGAACGGCCATAGCTTCGGGATGCATCCATGTGTCACCGGAAATTATGGAAGCGGTCATCTTTGGAACAGTCAAAAAAGGAGACGTATTAGGTGTGGCCAGGATTGCCGGAATCATGGGAGTCAAAAGGACTTCCGACCTGATTCCCCTGTGCCATCCGCTGCCGATTCTCAAATGTTCCGTGGATTTTGAAACAGACAGGGAGAGCGGCGTGATCCGGGCGTTCTGTATGGTAAGGACCGAAGGAAAAACAGGTGTGGAAATGGAAGCTCTGACCGGTGTTCAGACGGCCCTTCTGACGATTTATGATATGTGCAAGGCGATTGACAAACATATGGTAATCACCGATGTTCATCTGATAGAAAAAACAGGGGGAAAAAGCGGAAACTTCCGCTTTGAAGAACAATGATAGACCGCTGTGGAAGAAATATTGATTATCTTCGGATCTCGGTAACGGACCGCTGTAATCTGCGTTGCATTTACTGTATGCCCGAACAGGTCCGGCTGGTAGACAGAACCTGCATTCTGCAGGAGGAGGAGCTTCTGAGGGTGGCACGCGCCATGGCAGAGCTTGGGATCTGCAAGATCAAAATAACAGGAGGAGAGCCCCTGGTCCGGCCGGGAATGCCGTCTCTGATACATGGGCTGAAGGAAATTCCCGGTATTCAGAAGGTAACGATGACCACCAACGGAGTCCTTTTAAAGGATCAGATGGCGGATCTGGCAGAAGCAGGACTGGATGGTCTGAATGTAAGCCTGGACGCGCTGGATGAAACCTGTTATGAAAGGATTGCCGGAAAAAAATATCTTCAGGATACGCTGAATGGAATCCGCGAAGCATTGAAATATCCGGAAATTTCCCTGAAAATCAATTGTGTTCCTCTGGGAATTCCGGAACAGGATCTTTGCGATGTGGCCGAGCTTGCCAGAGACAGCCGGATTCATGTTCGTTTTATTGAAATGATGCCGATCGGACAGGGAAAAGCGTTCTGCGGGGTTGCTGAAGAAGAAGTAAAAAATCTTCTGGAACGGCGTTTCGGGAGACTGATTCCGTACAGAGGAGAGCGCCTTGGAAACGGCCCCTGTCATTATTATACAGTGGAAAATTTTGCGGGGAACATAGGATTTATCAGTGCTGTCAGCCATAAATTCTGCAGTGAATGCAATCGGATACGCCTGACCTCGCAGGGTTATCTGAAGACCTGTCTGCAGTATACCACAGGGAGAGATTTACGCCGGATCCTACGAAGCGGGGGGACAGATGAGGAACTGAAAAAGACGATTCTGGAGGCGCTGGCAGAGAAACCGGAGGGTCATGCCTTTCTGGAAAAGGCGCCGGAGGATGAGACGGAAAAGCTCTGTATGTCTCAGATCGGCGGATAAATGAGGGCGCCGGCAGCAGAAAAAAGGAGGAGAATTTTGTTGAAAAGAGCAGCAATAATTACATCCAGTGACAAAGGATACCGTGGAGAACGGGAAGACTTAAGCGGCCCGGCAATCCGGGAAATTCTGGAAAGAGAAGGATATCAGGTGGTTTTCATGGATATTCTTCCGGACGACAGAGAGATGCTTTCCGGACGAATGGCAGAGATCGCAGACGATGGTCTTGCAGACCTGATTCTGACCACGGGCGGAACCGGTTTTTCCCCCAGAGATGTGATGCCCGAGGCAACGGAGGATGTCATAGATCGCAGGGTTCCGGGGATTCCGGAGGCCATCCGGGCTTACAGCATGACCATTACAAAGCGTGCGATGCTCAGTCGTGCATCAGCCGGAATCCGCAGAAAAACATTGATCATTAATCTTCCGGGAAGCCCAAAAGCGGTACGGGAAAGTCTGGAATTTATCATCGATACACTGGAGCATGGTCTTGAAATTCTTACCGGAGAAGCCTCAGACTGTGCCCGAAAATAAAATGAGGGAAGTTATGGGAAAAGTAATCGCAGTATGCATCAGTGAAGTCAGAGGAACGCAGAAAAAAAATATTCACCAGGCGGAATTGATCGAAGACTGGGGAATCAAAAATGATGCGCATGCAGGGAAATGGCATCGTCAGGTGAGTCTTCTTTCCTATGATAAGATACAGGCGTTCCGGGAGAGGGGCGCAGAGGTGGAAGACGGAGCCTTCGGAGAAAATCTGGTGGTGGAGGGAATTGATTTCGCCGGTCTGCCGGTGGGAACTGTTTTCCGCTGCGGTGATGTGATTCTGGAACTGACTCAGATAGGAAAAAAATGTCATCACGGCTGTGAGATCTTTCAGAAAATGGGAGACTGTATTATGCCGAGGGAAGGCGTTTTTGCAAAAGTGCTCCATGGAGGAGTGATTCGGGAAGGAGATGAATTAACCATTGCATATGATATTTGATACACATGCACATTATGATGATGAAGCCTTTGATGAAGATCGGGAAGAGCTTCTGGCTGCTATGAATGCAGGCGGGATCGGAACGATCGTAAATGCCTGTGCGGCCATCGACGGGCTGGACAAAACCGTTGCTCTGATGGAAAAATACCCATTTATTTATGGGGCAGTTGGGGTTCATCCGGACGATGCAGACAAGATGACGGACGAGACTCTGGACAGGATTCGAATGCTTTGCCGCCATGAAAAAACAGTGGCGGTTGGGGAGATCGGGCTTGACTATTACTGGCATAAGGAAAAGGAAGAGCACCGGATACAGCAGGACATGTTCCGGGCGCAGATGGACATTGCCAGAGAAGAAAAACTGCCCTTTATGGTTCACAGCAGAGAGGCTGCAGAGGATACGCTTCAAATCGTGCGGGAGTATGTAAAGGATGGGATGTATGGCGGAATTATCCACTGTTTTTCCTACAGCAAGGAGATCGCCAGGGAATATCTGAACATGGGACTGTATCTGGGAATCGGGGGAGTGGTAACCTTTACCAACGGCAGAAAGCTGAAGGAAGTGGTGGAATATGCGCCGCTGTCACAGCTTCTTCTGGAGACAGACTGCCCCTATCTGGCACCAAAACCACACCGGGGAAAGAGGAATTCTTCTCTGAATCTGCCGCTGGTGGTGGCTGCGATCGCGGAATTAAAAGGTGTCTCTGAGGAAACCGTCATTCGCGTGACGGAAGAAAACGCAAAAAAACTGCTTATGAAAACAGAAGAAAAATAAGGCCTTCTGTTTTCATAAGCAGAAATCATGATTCCTGATATAATTGTCCGTAATAATCCCAGATACTGATAGATT
This sequence comes from uncultured Blautia sp., assembly GCA_945872375.1. Taxonomy (GTDB): domain Bacteria; phylum Bacillota; class Clostridia; order Lachnospirales; family Lachnospiraceae; genus Blautia_A. Next base: position 7,695 of record CAMBYR010000012.1, read on the forward strand.
CTGTGTCCTCTACCACGTTTCCGGTGGTCTTGTCGATCATGTTGCCTTCCCAGTCAAATCTTACATTCAGAAGATTGGTATTGGAGGATGGCTTCACGTTGACATTCATGATTTTTTCGTAAGTGGCCTGAAGGTTTGCTACGGTAAACTCATCGCCAATCAGGTCGCGGACGCTGTGCTGGGAAGCAAGCTCGTCGGTATAGTCCTCCAGCATATAGGCACCGTAATCGCCGGTGTCATGATTGTAATGCATCACAAGAGGCTTCACAGCCGGATCCAGGATCTCGATGGTGCTTTCGCCATTGAGCGTGGATTTCTGAATGGTGAACTGAGCCATTCCGCCCAGAAGCTCCGGCAGCTCCTGCTGTGTGGAGACGAAGTTTCCGAGGGAGTAGAATACCAGTGTGCTGTGGCCCTGATCGTCAGAAAGACGGCCATAAGGCTGGAGCACATGGGGATGACCGCCGATGATCACATCCACACCCTGCTGCATCAGGAAGGTGGCCCATTGTTTTTCATATTCGGAAGGCATGGACTCGTCTTCACTGCCCCAGTGCGCAACAAAGATGATGCAGTCGCTGACGTCTTTTGCCTTCTGAATATCAGAAGCAACCTTGTCTTTATCAAAGATACTGATCATGAACTCTTTGCCTTCTCCTGCACCGGAATTATTGGTTCCGTAGGTGTAGTCCAGGAAGGCTATTTTTATTCCATTGTATTCCTTTACCGTGATGGTATCGGCATCTTCCTGCGTCTCGTGAATGCCAAGAACAGGAATATCCGGATAGCTGGTGCGCCAGAATTCAAAGGTCTGCGCCATGAAATCATAGCCGTAATCATCGATATGGTTGGTGGCGGATTCGATGACATCAAAGCCTGCTCTGATTACAGAATCGGCCACTTCCGTAGGAGTGGCGAAGGACGGATAGGAGCTGATGGCGCTGTGATCGTTGGTCAGAACCGTTTCCTGGTCGATCATGGCAATGTCGGCAGCCTGAATTTCGTCCAGCACATTGGCATAGATATGGTCATAATTCCAGGTATCGGTCATTTCGCTGTGTCCGGACTGCAGAAGGGAGCCATGATAAAGATTGTCGCCGACGGCAATAACGGTTGCCGTGGTGACTACTGGCGTTGTGGCCGCAAGCTCGGCTTCTTCTTTTGCTTTTGCCGCGGCTTCTGCCGCCTCCTGGGCGGGTTTACGGATCATTGCATAATCCATCTGATTAAAAATCAGAAGCAGAAGTACCAGAACGACGCAGGCACCGGCGAAGCTGATGCGGGAATTGATTTTTTCCTTAAAATTCAGCGGAGTATTGTTTTTCTTTTTCATAATGTAGTTCCTCTATTTGTAAACGGAAAGTATCTCGTTTATAATCGTGCAAGGCTATTATAGCAAATAATACCGTTTAAGGAAAGTTCCAGAAGAAAAAAAATGTGAACAGCAGCAATCATAAAAATCCTTTGTGCGGGAAGCTGTTTTGTAGTATGATAAAGAAAAGTGGGAGGGAGAGAAATATGGATCATTATAAAGCCATCAACGATGTACTGGTGAATCTGTTTAACGAAATCATGGACATCGAGGAAAAAGCGCTGATCACAGGAGAATACAAGGATATATCCGTAAATGACATGCATATTCTGGAGGCTATTGGCCCCAATTCATCCAGAAACATGTCCGCGGTTTCCCGTGATCTGTCTGTGACAGTGGGAACCTTGACCACTGCGATAAATAATCTTGTAAAAAAAGGCTATGTCAAACGTGTAAGAAGTGAAAAGGATCGCCGCGTGGTGCTGATTTCTCTGACGCAAAAGGGAGAAAAGGCGTATTATCATCATCGCACCTTCCACGATAAGATGATCCTGGCAGTGCTGAAGGATCTGAATGCAGAGGAGACGGAAGTGCTGACCCGTGCACTGGCCAGGCTGCAGGAGTTTTTCCATACTTACGACTGAAACTTTTTGGGGAAAATATATTTTCAGGAAGCAGCAGTTTTCCCGGCAGTGCTTTGGAAGATATATTTTTCCAGTACCGGAAAGGGAACAGGTCCGATTTCCAGAACGGCTCTGTGAAATTCTTTCAGAGAAAATGGTTCTTCGGCAAGGCTTTCTGCCTGCGTTCGAAGATCCAGAAAGTTTACATAACCCACATAGTATTTCAGGTAATTGGCAGGTGTTTCCACGATATACTGGTAAATCTCAGCGGCTGTCTGTTCGCCGGTAATGCCAAAAGCTTTCAGAAACGCGGCTGCCTGTGCCTGATCCCATCCCCTGTAATGAATGCCCAGATCCAGAAGGGAATAGATACAGAGACTGATGCTTCTGTTAAGCCACAGAAGCCGTGATGTTCTGGCAGCATAAGGGGAGTCTGAAAGTTTCGCTGCATATGCGTACGCAAATTCTTCTATATAGGTTGCCCATCCTTCTACATAACCGCCGCAGGAAATCAGATTTCGGATATTCTGCGGCCTTTTTGATCCGAAAAATACGGTCTGATACAGATGTCCCGGATATCCTTCGTGCGCAAGGGTGGTAAACTGTTCCAGAGAAGAGGAATGTCCGGCACGGTTCAGGTAGATCACGTTGGGTGTTCCCTTGTCCAGGGGCGGCGTCAGATAAAATGCAGGGCTTAGAAATTCTTCCATGGATTCATGGACATATCGTATTTCATAATCTGTTTCGGAAAGTTCCGGGAAATCGTTGCCGATCAGCTTTTGAAGGACCTGAAGCGTATTTTCCGGAGAAAGATTTACAAAGATGGAGTCATCTGACATCATGGAAAGCAGTTCGGGCATCTGGCTGAGAAGGTCTCCTGCCTCCTGGGTATCCTTCAGAAACTGCCGGAGAAGCCTTTTTTCGATTTCCGGTACAGAGTCATAGCATCCCGTCTGGCTTTGGAGAAGATACAGGTAATATTGTTTTCCGTTTTCATATGAGGCCAGTCCCCGGCTGGATTTTCCGGTTCCTCTGAACTGTTCCAGGCCCGCCATCAGCTCCTGATAGGCTGGAAGGACTTCCTGAAGAAATATCTTTTTGTGAACGGAAATCAGCTTTTTCTGTGTGTGTTCCGATAAATTTCCGCAGCTTTTCAGCTTTTCCTGAAAGATTTCCAGCATGTAATTGGAGTCCGGATTTTTGATAAAGGCGCCGCACTGTTCCAGAATTCTGTCCAGAGTGGTGTCACTCATAAAAAGTCCTGCCTGAGACTTTTGCCGTTCGAATTCCAGGATGCTTTGAAAATAGGAACGGATGCTGGTAAGAAGAGTCAGATAATCGGCAATATCACGGTCTTCGTAAAAAGCGTATTCTGCCAGAAGAACAGGAAGCTGGGCCTGAATGCCGAGGCTGGGTCCCAGAGGCTCTTCCAGAAGAGCGAGACCTTCCAGTGCGCTTTCTGTGTGAAAATAAAGAAGGAGCATATCCAGGGTGATCCGGTTTTCACGGGAAAGCTTCTTATAAGAAATATTTTTCAGAGCTGCTTCGTACTTGCGGCATCGGTCAGCCATTTCTGAGGTATCGGCACTGACAGTGCCAAGACCGGAGGCAGTTCTGGGAATGCCGGCTTTTTCCGGATCTGCCAGTGAATAATGTAAGGTCAGTGTACTGGCGCTGGCTTCTTCTGCAAAAATCTGCTCTGTCAGGGTTTCAAATCTGGCATTTTCAGAAAAACTGTGATGGAACAGAAATGCAGAAAAAATACCGGCAGCCAGAAGAAACAGAAGAAGAATGGCGGTGTATGGGGAACGGATGCGTTTGCGAATTGCAGCAGGCATAGAGTCCCTCCTGCATCCCGGATGTTTTTACTATTTTATTGGAAAAGAACAGAATCTATGCTATGATAAATGAAGATGTGAATGGAGGAGACGGAAGATGTCGGAATTATATGATGTAACCATACTGGGGGCGGGACCGGCCGGAATCAGCGCTGCGATTTATGCTGCACGGGCGGGATTAAAGACACTGTGGCTTGATAAACAGTTTGCGGTGGGCGGCCAGATGATCAATACCTACGAGGTGGATAATTATCCGGGAATTCCCGGGATCAGCGGTATGGATCTGGGTGAAAAGATGGCGGCCCATGCAGAAAAGCTGGGAATGGTTCCGGTGCGGGAAAATGTACGGTCGCTGGAAAACGCTGGAGAGGAGAAAATTATCCGCACCAAAAAGCATGAATACAGAAGCCGTACAGTGATTATTGCCTGCGGCGCGTTCCATAAAAAGCTGGAAATTCCCGGAGAAGAAGAGCTGGCTGGGATGGGTGTCTCCTATTGTGCCACCTGTGACGGGGCTTTTTTTAAGGACAGGATCACAGTGGTGGTAGGCGGCGGAAATACGGCTGTGGAGGATGCCATTTTTCTGGCACGGATCTGTAAAAAGGTGTATCTGATTCACCGTAGAGACAGCCTCAGGGCGGACAAAATTCTTTGTGACCGACTGGCAGAATGTGAAAATGTGGAAATGATCTGGGACACGGTACCGGTGGAGATCCAGGGAGAACAGCAGGTTTCCGGCATAGTGATCCGCAATAAAAAGACGGGACAGGAGAGGCTTCTGGAAACGGACGGAGTGTTCGCTGCCATTGGAATTCTGCCTGATTCCGAGAAATTCCGCAATTTTGTGCAATTAGACGAAAATGGATATATTTCGGCAGGAGAAGACGGCGTTACAGGCACACCGGGAGTGTTCGCGGCAGGCGATATTCGTACAAAAGCGCTGCGGCAGGTGGTGACGGCAGTCTCTGATGGTGCCAATGCGGTTCTGTCGGTTCAAAAATATTTACTAAAGTAAATGAAAATATATTCGAAACCGTCATGCAATCTGCTGAATGAAAAAAAGCGGATCTATGCCTGAAAGTTTGACAGGTTCTGTTTTTTATGATAGTATACGCACTTGTTTTGAAAATGTAACAAAAATGTAACAAAAGGAGTATATGAATCATGAGAAATAGAGTAACGGCTGTTATTGTTGGATTGTGTGTATTATTTTGTGGAATTTGTCCTGTTCAGGCAGCGGGAACAGAAGAAGAACGTCTGGCAATACGCCAGGAACTGGTGGATTTCGCCCTTCAGTTTGAGGGGAACCCCTATGTGTACGGAGGAACCAGTCTGACAAACGGAGCGGACTGTTCCGGATTTGTGATGTCCGTGTTTAAGGAATTTGACTATGAACTTCCCCGTGTGGCTGCCGATCAGTGCAGTCAGGCGGAACAGAAGTCTCTGGAAGAGATTGAACCGGGAGATCTGGTGTTTTACGGTGACGGCGGAATCGATCATGTGGCATTATATATTGGGGATAACCAGATCATTCATGCCAGTACCTCTGCCACGGGGATTAAGATTTCTGATATGACTTATCGACAGCCTTCTGCAGTGGGAACCTATCTGGAGTAGAGAAAAGTCGAATATTTAGCAAATTGCACAAACGGTGACGAAAAATGTGGATTGTACATATTTTAGTACAATTTTTTTCCACATTCTAAAAGCTTAAAAAAGCTTGAAAAATCAAGTTATACACAAAGTTATCCACATTATCCACAGTGGAAAGATGTGGATTACCAGATTTACATAAAATCGTTTAAAACAAATGTTCTGGTGAAATGTCATAAATTTCAAAAATATGACAAAAATGTTAAAAAAACACTTGACTTTTAAAAAGTATGAAAAGTGTTCGAACAGTATGTCGAAAAGGAATAATAAAAAGATATTTCGGATAATTATCTGAAAATAACAACAAAGATATTGGGAGGGGTCTATGAGACTGAGAAATATACCGGGTGCAAAGGATGCTGTTCTGGAGAGCCCTTTTACCATTCAGGAACCGGAGGGTCACAGAGGAAAATGGGGAGAGGTTTTTTTGAAACAGCAGCCCCTTCACATTGAGGTTGGAATGGGGAAGGGACGCTTTCTGATGGATATGGCCCGTCTTCATCCGGAGATCAATTATATTGGCATTGAAATGTATGACAGTGTGCTGCTTCGGGCTCTGCAGAAACGGGAAGAGCTGGCGGAAGCAGGGGAAAGTCTTCCGAATCTGTATTTTATGAGAATGGATGCCCGGACACTTCCGGAGGTTTTTGCACCGGGAGAGGTGGACAGGATCTATCTGAACTTTTCAGATCCGTGGCCAAAAGCCCGCCACGCCAAACGACGTCTGACTTCACGGGAATTTCTGGCCAGATATCAGCAGATTCTGGCAGAAGGCGGTGTGGTGGAATTTAAAACAGACAATCGGGATCTTTTTACGTTTTCACTGGAAGAGGTTGACGAATCCGGCTGGAAGCTTTTGGCCCACACCTTTGATCTTCATCATGACCGGGAGCTGTGTGCCGGAAATGTAATGACAGAATATGAGGAAAAATTCTCTTCCATGGGAAATCCCATTTGCAAGCTGATCTGCCGTCCGTAATCCCGGACGGCACGGCTGGTGCCTTTTCTGCATATAATACTGCAGATGAAGGAGCAGCGAACAGCTCCGGGGATGAGCTGCTTTGACTGCAGGAGAGAGGTGGAATCCTGTGAGAAGACGCAGAAGGTGCATGAATTGCCTGCTGAAGCAGTTTTGCTATGATCATCAGAGACTGAACTGCCAGCTTATGAAAATCAGCAGATCATTGAAAGAACTGGAAAAATGTCTGAACCAGCTTCCTCCTGAAAAAAAGAAAAGAAATTGTTCCGAAGGAGATTCTGAAGAAAAATAAAAAACTATAAAAAAAACTGTAAAAAAAGCTTGACTTTGTTCCGGTCTTTTCGTATAATATCACTTGCGTTAAGAAATTAATACACGCGCCTTTAGCTCAGTTGGTAGAGCAGTAGACTCTTAATCTATTTGTCCAGGGTTCGAGTCCCTGAAGGCGCATTGAAAGTACTGTTTTTGCGGGTGATGCGAATTCCGTGGGGACGGTGCTTTTTTTGTATCTGTGTCACTGAAAATCAGAGTGAACTGCTTTGCAGCGTTTATCAAAGGAGGATTCGTGTGAAAAAGGGGAAAAAAATAAGAAGAACGGCAGGGATTTTACTGCTGGTGCTGATTCTGGCGGGAATGTATTATTATGTTGTACTTCCGCCCATTAACATTCATGCTTCCGGTTTCTGGATATTTGTCATGGCAGTTTTGGCTGCGCTTCTGCTTTTGAGCACGGCAAAGGCGGCCAGGACAGGCGCATCCATACATCTGAGGGATGTGACATACTCCATAAAGACGAAAAAAAGTGTGAAGCTGATTTTTGCGCTGCTGATTCTGACGGCGGCTGCATACCTGGTGGGCTCTGTTTTGTCCTCTCCGATCGTGAATGCAAAGAAATATCAGAAGCTTCTGGAGCCGGAGACCGGTAATTTTGCCGAGGACATCAAACAGGTGAATTACAATCAGATCCCGCTTTTGGACAAGGATTCTGCAGAACTTCTGGGAAACAGGAAAATGGGAAGTATGGTGGACATGGTTTCTCAGTTTGAAGTCAGTCCTCTGTATTCTCAGATCAATTATAAAGGACGTCCGGTGCGTGTGACGCCGCTGGTATATGCCAGCGCGGTGAAATGGTTTACCAACCAGAAAAGCGGGATCCCGGCGTATATTTCCATTGATATGGCCACGCAGAACACGGAGCTTGTAAAGGTGCCGGAAGGAATACGCTATTCGGAGTCGGAATACCTGAACAGAAATATTTACCGCCATCTGCGTTTCCATTACCCCACATATATGTTTGACCAGCTCAGCTTTGAGATCGACGAAGAAGGAACGCCTTACTGGATCTGTCCGGTGAAGGAGTTTACCATCGGTCTGTTTGGCGGACAAACCATCGGCAAGGTGGTGCTGTGCAATGCGGTGACCGGAGAGTGTCAGTCCATGGATGTGGAAGATTGCCCTTCCTGGGTGGATCGTGTTTATCCGGCGGATCTTCTGATTCAGCTTTATGATTACCATGGCACCCTGAAAAACGGTTATATCAACAGCATTCTGGGACAGAAAGGCTGTTTGGAAACTACGGCGGGATACAATTATCTGGCCCAGGATGATGATGTATGGGTATATACCGGTGTGACCTCTGTCAGCGGTGACCGTTCCAATGTGGGATTTGTGCTGATGAATCAGAGAACGAAGGAAACCAGATACTATGAGGTGGCTGGCGCCGAGGAATTTTCGGCTATGGATTCGGCAGAAGGCCAGGTTCAGAATCTTGGCTATCAGGCCACATTCCCTCTCCTTTTGAATATTTCCGGTGAACCTACGTATTTTATTGCGTTGAAAGACAATGCCGGTCTTGTAAAGAAGTATGCCATGGTCAATATCCAGAAATATCAGAATGTGGCTATCGGAGATTCGGTATCGGCCTGTGAAAAGGCTTATGTGAAGCTGCTTCGGAGCAGCGGCAATGCGTCAGCGGCAGCAGGGGAAGCCAGTGAGGCTTCCGGTATCATCAAAAGGATCGTGCAGGGCGTGGTAGACGGCAATACGCATTTTTATGTAATGCTGGAAAACAGTGATCTGATATTCGACGTTCCGCTGGCGGATTTCATGGAAATCGTGAAATATGCGGAAGGAGATAAAGTCTCTTTCAGCTATGAGGAAAGTGATCCGGTCTGCATTGTGCTCGGATTGAAATAAGAACGACTTATTTCTCCAAAATAAAGATTGAATGAATGAAAAGAACGCCGGCAGCGGCGTTCTTTTTTTACAAAAAAGGGGGAATTTTGCATAATAATGTGATATACTTAATTTATTTCGATGATTGCTCCGGGAAGGCAGAAGGAAGGGGAACTGCCGTCGGAAAAGAAAGGAGAAAGAGATGTATCTGTTATATTTTTTGTTATGGATTATTTATAATGGAAATGTTACGCTGGAAATCTGTTTGTTTGGCGTAATCATAGCAGGTGCGATTTTTGCATTTATATGCAGATTTATGGATTACAGTGTGAAGAAGGACATGCAGAATATAAAGAAGGTCCTGAAATTTATCCGTTACGCATGTGTACTGGTAATGGAAATTGTAAAGGCTAATTTTGCAGTCATTCACATGATTCTGTCAGAAAAAGAAGAAACGGAGCCGGTTCTGGTAAGCTTTGCCTCGGATATGAAAACACCGGCTGGCAGAGCGTTTCTGGCAAATGCCATTACCCTGACGCCGGGAACCATTACCGTAT
>CAMBYR010000013.1 GCA_945872375.1 uncultured Blautia sp.
AGCAATCGATGTTCCTGTAAACGAGATGCTTATCGTCGAGTTGTACTCCAAATAATTAAGCAAGAATACCCTCAAATTTTGATTACCCAGAAGGAGGGAACCTGATAGTGTTTGATTTTAATAAACCCAAAATCGAAATTACCGAGATATCCGAAGACAAGAAATTCGGCAGATTCGTAGTAGAACCTCTGGAAAGAGGATACGGAACCACCCTTGGCAATTCTCTCAGAAGAATTATGCTGTCATCCCTTCCGGGAGCAGCAGTCAGCCAGGTAAAGATTGACGGCGTTCTTCATGAATTCAGCCCGATTCCGGGTGTGAAGGAAGACGTGACGGAGATCATCATGAATCTGAAGAGCCTTGCCATCAAGAATACCAGCAGTGATAATGAACCAAAGACTGCATACATTGAGTGTGAAGGAAAAGGTGTTGTGACTGCAGCAGATATTCAGGCAGATCAGGATATCGAGATTATGAATCCGGATCAGGTGATCGCTACCTTAAACGGCGGCAAGGACTGCCGTCTGGCAATGGAACTGACCATTACCAAGGGCCGTGGCTATGTAAGCGCCGACAAAGGAAAAAGCGATGACATGCCTATCGGCGTGATTGCAGTAGATGCGATCTATACACCGGTAGACAGAGTGAACATGATCGTTGAAAATACCCGTGTGGGTCAGGTGACTGATTTCGATAAGCTGACTCTGGATGTATATACCAATGGTACTCTTGATCCGGACGAAGCAGTAAGCCTTGCAGCAAAAGTATTAAGTGAGCATCTGAGCCTCTTCATTGATCTTTCTGAAAATGCGAAGACAGCAGAAGTCATGATCGAGCATGAAGATAATGAAAAGGAAAAGGTTCTGGAAATGAGCATTGATGAACTGGAGCTTTCCGTTCGTTCCTACAACTGCCTCAAGAGAGCCGGAATCAATACAGTAGAAGAACTTTGCAGCAAGACATCCGATGACATGATGAAGGTTCGTAACCTGGGCCGCAAATCATTGGAAGAAGTTCTTGCAAAACTGAAAGAGCTGGGCTTACAGTTACAGCCAACAGAAGAATAATCATATTACCGTGGGGATGCCGCGCAGCGTTTCAGTAAGACCGAACAAGCATGATTCGCTGTCCCACAGATGGAGGAAAATAAAATGGCAAAATATAGAAAATTAAGCAGAACTGCTGACCAGAGAAAAGCATTACTGAGAAACCAGGTTACCAACCTGCTTTATCATGGAAAGATCAGAACTACTGAGCAGAAAGCGAAAGAAATCCGCAAGATCGCTGAGAGCCTGATCGCTATGGCTGTTCGTGAAAAAGACAACTTCGAAACCGTTACTGTTACTGCTAAAGTTGCCCGCAAGGACGCTGAAGGCAAGAGAGTAAAAGAAGTGGTTGACGGCAAAAAGAAAACCGTATACGATGAAGTTCAGAAAGAGATCACCAAAGATGCTCCGTCCAGACTTCATGCACGTCGTCAGATGGCTAAGGTGTTCTATCCTGTAACAGAAGTTCCTGCAAAGAACGCCGGAAAGAAGAAAAACACCAAAGAAGTTGATATGGTTAAGAAAATGTTTGAAGAAATCGCTCCGAAATATGCAAACCGCAATGGTGGTTACACAAGAATCATCAAGATCGGTCAGCGTAAGGGCGATGGCGCTATGGAAGTATTAATCGAATTAGTATAATCCATGACCAGACCATAAATAAGATGCCGCAGATTCACCAGTTATGATGGATCTGCGGCTTTTTCATGCTTCTTCCAGAAGACTGATCACTGTATGCAGGAATTCCATGGTTTCTTCTGTGGATAAACAGCAGGATTCTGCCAGGTTTTCTGCATAATCCAGGAAGGTTTCCAGGAGACGGGATTCCTCAATGATCAGATACACATTCTGTCCGCCGGCATTCTGAAACAGAAGGTAACCGGAACCGGAGTTGATGCAGAGGTGGAAATTCTGCGGCAGCGCATCCAGAGGATCCTTGAGAAGATAATGGGGATTGACCAGGCAGTCCTTTTCCACCTCTTTTAATAGTTCGATCCGCTGGGAAATCGTCAGAGGATTATACAGCTCACGGGAAAATTCATTGACCATACCTGTTTCTGCAAATGTCAGAATTCCCTGTCTGGTATTGAAGTGAATGAATTCCTTCCCGGACATATCCTTCCGACAGGAACAACTGCATTCCGAGAGAGAGGCGATCACGGATTCCCTCTGAGGAATCTCCCTGCAAATAGTACGGTCGATCAGGGAATCGGAAAACGAGGCGTATAGCCATGGTTCCGGCTGGATGATATAGGTGGTGGATCCATGGACACTCATCTGTTCTATAAGGCTGCATTTCTCTTCAACGGAGCTGACCAGATGAAACAGAGGCTTGCAGCCTTTTTTATATGTTTCAAAAAGATTCCTGAGCATGAAAACGGTTCCTGAGTCATGAAAGAGAAGCCCGTTTTCATAATCCGAGGTGCAAAGTATGGCGGTATCCCCTGCGAGGATCATATAGGGAAACAGATTGAAACTGTAGCAGTGGGCAGGAATATTCTCGTAAAAATAAAATGGATGATAATTCAGTGCCCGGATATATAACGGGAGGATATTTGCCAGATAATCCAGCTGGAGCGAATGGTGCTTGTCGGACAGCTCGTATATACTGTTCAGACAGAAAATGTGTTCAATTTTGAACGTATCCGAACGCTCTCTGAGCCCTTCCAGGCATTGAAGGATGAATTTGTTATCCGGCTGGAGGAGCATGGAAACACATCCATCAGAAAGAACAGCTTCCCGAATAAACAGCTGAGAGACAATCTGATACAGATCCAGTTTGCTGTGGATGGGCTGGAATTCTTTTTTCATGGGATTGCCGGAAAAATCCATCGTATAGAACTGAGGAAAAGGGTTTGTTGAAACGTTATTTTGAGAAGGAAACTGGAGAAGAAATTCTTCTACACCTTTCCTGCGGTAATAAGCATTTCGTCCGATGATAGACATTTCATAGGCAGTCTGGAAGGCGGAGTGTTCTGCCGGTGTCAGATGCATGTAGTCGGACATCTTCTGAAAGACATCTTTGGACGGTGGATTTCGTTTTCCGTTCATCAGCTTATAAAGGGTGGAACGATCCATACCGCAGTATTTTGCCATAGAATATATTTTTATTTCTTTTTCAGACACCAGTAATGTCAGTAAATCAGAAAATTCAGACATTGTATTTACCTCATGCGACGTTGTGATAATATGATTATACCATATTTTTAAATATGTGTGTGAGATGTGAATAAATCATGTATGAAATTGTCGAAAAATTTGTCCACAAAACATGCCACATATTGAAAACAGGGAGAAAAAAGAGATATGATTGTTTTACGACGTTGTTTCATGAATTGTGGGAATTTATGAAACAAGATAAAAAAACCTCCGCTTGCTCCTTTTATAGTTATACCAGAAAAAATGTCTGTATTACTTCGGAATACGGTAGGAAAGATTGTTTTCTGATGATTGTTCATTCCGTTCTCAGTAATGTTTTCTGAAATGCAATACATGAATTTTTTGAGGGGGGGGTAAAAAGCAGTACGAAACTGACGGAAAACAGGGGGAACAGCGTATGTTACAGCTTAATATTGCCATATGTGATGATGTATGCAAGGATGCGGAAGCCTTGGAAGGAATGCTGAAGGAGATGCTGCCGGACAGTGTGATTCGAAAGTTCTCTGCCGGCGAAATTCTGCTGAAGCTTCTGGAAAAGACAGGAAATCCGTTTCAGCTGATCTTTCTTCATATCCAGCTTCACGGGAAAGATGGAATCAGTATTTCAGAGGAAATCCGGAAACTGGATAAACAGGTTCCGATTTTTTTGATCAGCGATGATGACAGATACTACAAGCAGGCGTTTGAAGTATTTGCTTATCAGTACCTGATAAAACCGATTACAAAGTCCACGCTTTCCAGGTCAATGGCTCCGTTGATGACCGGTTGGGACAAAGAACAGGGACCGCTGCTTTATTATCATTACCGTTCTCAGGTATACTCAGTAAAACAGAAAGAAATACGCTATATTTCCAGCAGCCTTCATACGGTGAATTTCCATCTGAAAAACGGAAAAATCGTGCACTGCCGCGGAAAACTGAATGAATTTGAATCTCAGCTGGATCCTTCCATGTTTGTTCGATGTCACCAGAGCTTTTTTGTGAATCTGGAATCCGTGACCGGAAAAGTACAGGATCGCTTTTTGCTGGGAGATTATGAAATTCCCATATCCAGATCCTGTGGGAAAGAGGCGAACAGAAGATATGATGAATTTTTAAAAAATAAATAATGGTACATGATCGCCGGTTTCGATGGAGAAGCCGGCGATTTTCTGTCTGTGCATCGCGGAGCGTGTTACTGAGAACGGAGTGAACAGTAACTTCCGGATTTCACCGGAATCAGAAAGACGGTTGATTATTCGGATATTTTATCGTAAAATCGTACTGTAGCATGAGTTACAGGAAGCGAGGGAACAACATGATCAGCAAAGAATTTCATGCATCACGACGTGCGTTATACAGAGAACTTCTGGAGGAGAATTCGGTGGGCTTTGTTTTTTCCGGGCAGGAAAAAGAAGACCGGGGAGACCAGATGTTTTCATTTACACCATATGCTAATTTTTATTATCTCACAGGCTTTGACCAGCCGAAGGCCGTTTTTGTAGCTTCCAAAATCATGGGAGTGTACAGGGAAGTCCTTTATATCGATCATCCCGATGAGATGAAGGCCCGCTGGCAGGGGATTTCTTATGACAAAGAATCTGTAAAAGAGGAAACCGGTATTGCACAGGTGGAATATCTGGAACGCTTTGAGGAAAAGCTTCCCTTCTTTTCAGGGAGAAATGTCATAGAGCACCTTTATGTGGACATTGCCAACTGGGAAGACGGATTTTCGAGGAACCAGGCGCAGTGCTTTGCAGATAAGGTACTTTCGTGCTATCCATATCTGAAGGTGCATAATACCTTTCAGGATCTGGCGCACATGCGCCAGGTAGAGGAGCCGGAGGAAATCGCTCTGCACCGGAGAGCCTGCGAGATTACCACAGAGGGAGTAAAAAATATTCTTGCTCATCTGCGCCCGGGAATGAAGGAATACGAGATTGAGGCGTATTTTGATTTTACGCTGAAATCCAATCATGCCCGTCATGCATTTTCAACCATTGCGGCGTCCGGAAAAAATGCCTGTGTTCTTCATTATGTGGCAAATGACCGGACGATGGAGGAGGGAGATCTGATCCTGTTTGATCTGGGAGCGGAATGGGGACTGTACGCTTCCGATGTCAGCAGAACCTTTCCGGTCGGCGGCAGATTTACTGAGCAGCAGAAGCAGCTTTACAATGTGGTGCTGAAGGGACTGGATGCAGCTATTGCCCGCACAAAGCCGGGACAGCCGAAAAACGAGCTGCAGGAGATCAGTAAGTCTGTAATGGCAGAAGAGCTGATCCGCCTTGGAATGATCGAAAAACCGGAGGAGATCAGTCGGTATTATTTCCACAGCTCCGGACATTATATCGGCCTTTATACCCATGATGTGGGAGATGACAGAGCCGTTCTGGAGCCGAATATGATGTTTACTCTGGAACCGGGGCTTTATTTTGAAGAACTTGGAATAGGAATCCGGATTGAGGACACCATTTTAGTAACAGAAAACGGATGTGAAGTGCTGAGTGCAGGAATTCCGAAAACAGTGGAAGAGATCGAGAAATTCATGCAGGAACACAGAAAACCGTCGGAAGAAGCATTTTGAGTTACTGTTCACAGGCAATGTCCCGCGAGGTGTTTCCATGCATTTATGCATGGAAATCCCGAGACAGTCAACGCACGAAATTATGCATATTGCATAATTTCTGTGCATCGCGGAGCGTGTTGCTGAGAACGGAGTGAACAGTAACCATTTTGATGAGCAATTCAGAATCAGGAAGAGGATGAAATCAACATGAAGATAAGAAGACTGATGGCAATCTGGTCAGCAAAGGCTGCCGGATTTGCCTGCAGAAAAATGGGACGCCAGGGAGTTACCTGGGCAGGCAAGATTGCGCTGAAAATTTATCCGCCTGTTCTGCAGGAGCTTGCGGCAGAGGTTCGGAAAAAAACGTTTGTGGTCTGCGGCACCAACGGTAAAACGACCACCAACAACATGCTTTGTGCGGCTCTGGAAGCAGAAGGGCAGAAGGTCGTATGCAACCATACCGGCTCCAACATGCTGAACGGTGTGGTAGCTGCCTATGTTCTGGCAGCAGGGCTTGACGGTCACATCGATGCGGATTATGCATGTATTGAGGCGGATGAAGCATCGACACGCTATATTTTCCCCGCCGTTAAACCGGATTATATGGTGATGACCAATCTGTTCCGGGACCAGCTGGACCGTTACGGGGAAATCGATATTACCATGAACATTCTGGAAGAAATGATCAGAAGTGTTCCGGAGATGACGGTCGTTGTCAATGGAGATGATGCCCTGTCTGCCTATCTTGCCATGGACAGCGGCAATCCGTGGGTGGCTTACGGAATCAGCCGCCAGGTGATGAAATCGGAAACAAACGAGATCCGTGAGGGACGTTTCTGCAAAAAATGCGGGGAAAAGCTGGATTACCATTTTTATCATTACAGCCAGCTTGGCGATTATGAATGTCCGAAATGCGGATTTAAAAGGCCGGAGCCCGAGTTTGATGCCCGGGATGTGAAGGTGGATGACAGAATCTCCTTCCGGGTGGAAGACAGACTTATTGCTGCCAACTATAAAGGCTTTTACAATGTTTACAATATTCTTGCCGCCTATGCAGGCGTTCGTACAGCCGGATTTTCGGCAGATCATTTTAACGACATGCTGAAAAAATTCAATCCGGAAAATGGAAGAATGGAGCAGTTTCGTATTCAGGGGACCGGCATCGTGCTGAACCTGGCAAAAAATCCGGCGGGCTTCAATCAGAATATCACAGCCGTCATGCAGGATCCTGCTCCAAAGGATATTATCATCGCAATCAATGATAATGCCCAGGACGGGATTGATATATCCTGGCTGTGGGATGTGGATTTCGACAGATTCCGAGAGGAAAGCGTACACTCCATTACAGTCAGCGGAATCCGCTGCCAGGATATGCGCCTGCGTCTGAAATACGTGGATATTCCTTCCATACTGGAGGGAGATGTGGAGAAAGCCATTCGTGACAGAATCCGGGACGGCGTGGGAAATCTTTACGTTCTTGTAAACTACACGGCATTGTTTGGAACCAGAAATATTCTGAAGAAACTGGAGGGAGAGCTGAAATGAAAATCACCATCGGACATTTATACCCGGATCTTCTGAATCTTTACGGGGACAGGGGCAATATTCAGTGTCTCATGAGCCGGTGCCGGTGGAGAGGCATCGAGGCGGAAACGATAGCGTTTGAACTGAATGATACCATTGATTTTTCCGGACTGGACATTGTACTTCTGGGAGGCGGATCAGACAGGGAGCAGATGCTTGTCTGCCGGAAGCTTCGCGAGACCCGCCAGGATTTTAAGGCTTATGTGGAAGACAACGGAGTCGTGATCGCCATCTGCGGAGGCTATCAGCTCCTTGGAAATTATTACAAAACAGACCAGGGCACCATGGAAGGCCTGGAGCTTGTGGATATGTATACGGAGCAGGGAGAAGGAAGACTGATCAGCAACATCATTCTGAAAAGTGAACTGTTTGACATGCCTGTGGTCGGATTCGAAAATCACGGAGGAAGAACGGTTATCAATGGAAACCGCCCTCTGGGAAAAGTCCTTTATGGGTCCGGCAATGACGGAAAAAGCGGGTATGAGGGAATCGTTTATAAGAATGTGATCGGTACTTATCTTCACGGCCCGCTGCTTCCGAAAAATCCGCAGCTTGCAGACTGGCTGATCCTTCATGCTCTGCAGAAAAAATATGGGGATCAGGTGGAACTGACAGCGCTGGATGACAGTCAGGAAAAAGAGGCGAATGAATATGTCTGCCGCAGATTCCTGAAATAATACTTGCAATCAAAGATTGTGGAAGGTACAATTATGGTGTAGTTCGGGAAAGGTAACTGTGAAGGCATTGAACAGTTACCGGGAAAGGCGCAACACAAACAGAATAAGGGGAAAAATATGGCAAAATCGCACAATCAGAAAGCTAAGATTTTATTTTTGGCACAGATGCTGCGCGAAACTGGGGAGAATCGCGTACTGACTATGCAGGAGATCCTGTCGCGTCTGAATGATTATGGAATTCAGGCGGAGAGAAAGAGCATCTATGACGATTTCGAGGCACTTCGTGACTTCGGAATGGATATTACCTTTAAACGGGGAAGAAACGGCGGATATTACGTGGCCGGACAGTCTTTGGCTGAGGGTTTTTCCACAGCAGAAGAAACAGAAACGGAAGCAGGAACCGTGTTTTTTTCTGCAGAGAGCGATTCCGGGAAAAAACCGATGAAGCTTCTCTGCAGCGCAGGTCTGGAGGAGCAGGCAAGGCAATATTTCGGAGAACGTGCAGAATATAAAAACAAGGGAATCGACGGTATATCCATCACGACAGATCAGAGAAATGATCCGATGTTTTTCGGATGGCTGACCGCCATGGGCAGTGAAATACATATTGTCAAGCCCAAAAAGCTTGCTCAGGCATACAGAGAATATCTCAAGAGTATTGTCAGAGAATATAAAGGACTTTAGAAAGGATATGACTATGAAAAACAGAACCGCAGGAATTCTTCTGGGATTTTTTCTTGCGGCCGGAATGCTTGCAGGATGCGGAAGCAACGAAGCAACAGAGGCTGCAAATGAAAGTGCTGAGACAGAAAAAGAGGGACAGGGAGAGGATGCGGAAAATTCGGAGGAAGATGATTCTGCAGAAGATGGAGAGGAATCTGCACAGGTAGGAATTCTTCTCCCGTCAGAAGAGGAGGAAACCTGGAGCTCGGATGCGAAAGAACTGAGGGCATGTCTTGAGGCGGACGGCTATCAGGCGGAAATTCTCTGGGCACAGGGAGACAGTGAGCTTCAGGCGGAACAGGTGCACGAAATGGCAGAAAAGGAAGCTTCTGCGCTGATCATTGCACCGGTGGACGAGTATGGCCTTTCCGATGCGCTTGCTGAAACGAAGGAAAAAGGAATTTATGTCTTTTCCTACGATGATCTGATCCGTGACAGTGACGGTGTCAATTACTACACCACCTTCAGCGGCAGATCGGCAGGAAGGATGATCGGTGAAAAGATCGTGGAAATGCAGGGGCTTGAGGATCTGGAAGAAGGGGCACAGCCCAGAACGATCGAGTTCCTTATGGGCTCGCCGGATGATGTGCAGGCACTGTTCTTTTATAACGGAGTGATGGAAATTCTAAAGCCCTATCTGGACAGCGGAAAGCTTGTCTGTCCTTCGGGAAGAACGGACTTTGATGATACAGGAATCCTTCGGGAAGGAAAAGAACGTGCCGGGGAAAAGCTGCAGTCTGTTCTGGACGAATACTATCAGGACGGCAGTCTGCCGCAGATCATCTGTACAGGGTATGATGATGCTGCCTATGGGATTCAGGAGCTTCTGGCAGAAGCAGGCCGGATACCCGGAGGAGAGGGGTGGCCCATGATCACCGGAGTTGGATGTCAGCCGGAAGTTGTAAAGAAAATTGCAGAGGGAAGCATTTTCTGCAGTATTTTTATGGACCGGAGAACGCTGGCAGAAGAATGTGTAAAAATGGTGGACACGTATCTTAAGGGAGATACGCCGGAGATCAATAATTACGAAGAATATGACAATGGCAAAAAAATCATAGGAACTTATATGTGTGATATGCAGCTGATCGATTCCGGAAATTATGAGCTGCTCATCGACAACGGCACATATACGGAGGATCAGGTTGCTCCGGAGATCACGCCGACACCGACGCCGGAACCGACACCGACGGCGGAAGCTTCACCGGCAGCAGAAGCAGAGGAGGTCCCGGAAGTGACGGAAGCCCCGGCACAGGAAGCTCCCGGTAAGCCGGCGGTGACAGAGACTCCGGAAGCCACGCCGACTCCTGTGGCAGGGTCTTCGCGGGAGGATCAGAACGGATATTTCATTCCGTCTCTGAAGGATATGGAAACCTGAGAGCGGGTTTCGGAAAGATGCTTTACTTATTTGGCATAACTTACAAAAAATGTAAGTTATGCCTTTTTCATATGAAATCCGAATTAAAAGAGGGAGATGGCAGACTGACGTTCCACGATTTCCACGTCCATGATGACAGGTGATGGAAGAGAAGTCTGGCCTGTACGGATCTTTTCCAGAAGGAGCCGGGTGGCCATGAGAGCCTTCTGTTGCATATTCTGAGAGATCGAGGTGAGCTTGGGCGAGGTATACTGGTCAATTTTCAGATTATCGTAGCCGATCACCGAGAGGTCGATAGGAATTCGGTAACCGCTCAGTCTGGCTCCCTCTATGATTCCGATGGCACAGATATCAGCCGTTGTTACGACTGCGGTAATCCCCAGACAGTCGGATACCAGTTTTTTGCCTGCTTTGATACCGTCTTCGTAACTGGGGGAAAACGGGTATATATATTCCGGACGGTAGGGGATTCCGCATTCTTCCAGAGCCTGACGGTAGCCTAAATAACGTTCGGTCAGCAGGTGATTGTTTTCGTAATCGGCTATAAAAGCAATTCTGGTGTGTCCGTGATTGATCAGATATTTTGTGGACAAATATAAACCCTTGCGGTCGTTGGAGCATACATTGATCAATCCGTCGATTTCCAGATGGCTGTCGAAAATCGCAATCGGGCAGGAACTGTTTTTCAGTAATTGAGGCAGGTATTCCTGAAGGGTAGGGTTCAGGAATATCATCCCGTCTACATTCCAGTTTTGAAGAAGCGATGTAATATCCGTTCCTTTAAAGACGGAGCGCACCATGACAAAATACCCGTTCTGCCGAAGTTCCCTTTCGATAATACCGATCATTGTACTGGTATAGGGGTTTTCCAGGAAGTTCTCATCGGAAGAAGGTGAATCCGCAGGAATGATAAGTCCGATAATGTTAGATGTTTTGTTGGTAAGGCTGCGAGCGTTTAAATTGGGGGTATAGCCGCACTCGTCGATGATCTGGTTGACTTTGTCCATTGTTTTTGCGGAGACACGTTCTGTTTTTCCGTTGATGACATTGGATACAGTCATCATGCTGACACCGGCTTTTTCCGCGATATCTTTTAAGGTCATTATGACATACCCTTTCTGAATGTTTTGTTTCTATGTATTATGAAGTTGGGGGCAAAAGCCCCCAACTATGATACCTACGGATTGCTCCGTGCATTGCACTCCCACAATCCTACCCGACATTCGCATATCGTGGGATTATAATCCCACTTTTATGCTCATATCGGGGCGGGTCCCAAGGTCTTTCACCCACCTATGAGCAAGCTCATGTGGGTTTAGACCTTTTGACCCTGGTATCATATTATCTAATATTCTACTATATTTCCAGAATTATTTCAATGAATAAGTTTATTAAAATTATATTTAGGTTTATAAACCTCATATGCGCTTTTTGAAAGAATACTCAAACTGGTAAAAATATATAAAAACGATATAAAAAATATGTCATAAATGCTGAATATGAAAAAAATATTGACGAATGTAATGGGCTGTGATATTTTATATTTAGATTTAGCGCTAAACTAAAAAATAAACAGAAAGAGGTCATTGAACATGAAGAAGAAAATATTTGCAGCTTTAATGGCAGCATCCCTGGCAGTCTCCGGTCTGGCTGTAAACAGCGTGTATGCAGAAGGAAATATGGAACCATTTGGTGATACCGTGAAATATGATCCGAGCGTAGAAATCAATAACGGAGAAGATATCACTGTTGAATTATGGGAGTGGGGCAGTGACGATTTATTCCAGCAGGTAATTGATGGATATACCGAGATCCATCCGAACGTAACAATCAAGCTGGTAAACAACCCGTGGGAGGATTACTGGACCAAGCTTCCTCTTTCACTGGATGGAGACAAAGGACCGGCAATTTTCAACGTACATAACAGTTATCACGAAAACCTGATCAATTATATGGCTCCGCTGGATATTCCGGTAGAAGATCTGGAAGCGGACTTCACCGGCGTAGAAGCTCACGTAATTGACGGACAGGTTTACTACATTGACTATGGTATGATGACCGGTTCCGTATATTATAACAAAGCAATGTGGGAAGAAGCAGGCCTGACCGAAGAAGATAT
Organism: uncultured Blautia sp.; assembly: GCA_945872375.1. Taxonomy (GTDB): domain Bacteria; phylum Bacillota; class Clostridia; order Lachnospirales; family Lachnospiraceae; genus Blautia_A. The sequence goes on from CAMBYR010000013.1 coordinate 12,232, forward strand.
CCCGAAAACATGGGATGAATTCAGAGAGGTTGCGAAAAAGCTTACAATTAAAGACGGTGACAGAATTATCCAGGCAGGTTTAAGCTTTAATGATGATTTTCATCAGAACTATCTGCTGGGATTAAACTATCAGCTTGGCGAAAACCTGTTTCAGGAAGATGGCAAGACTCCGAATATGACCTCAGATGCCATGAAACAGGTAATGCAGATGCTGGTTGACATGTACGAAGTGGATGGCGTAGGATCCAAAGACTTTGGCGAAAAGAGTGCAGATACTTTTGGTCAGGGAATGTCCGCTATGGTTCTTCAGTGGGGACACTACTATAACACCTTAAATACTACATGGACTGACATTGATTTTGGTGTATTTGAAATTCCGACCTTTGACGGCGATCCTTATGCATACAACCGCTATAATGGTGAATCCACCTTTGGTATTAATAAAAATGCACCGGAAGATCAGCAGGCAGTTGCACAGGATTTTGTGAAATATTTCCTGGCAAATGACGACGCACAGGTTGCTTTCAACCTTGCCATGAGTACCTTCCCGGCAAAGAAATCTCTGGCTGATGACGAGAGAATTCTTGCAAATCCATCCCTGAAGGTTCTTTCTGAACATATTGATCATTATATCTGGCCGGGCCCAATGCCGGCAACAGTGGAGAATTCCCTGAAAAAAGCCGGTCAGGACATTTTCTTTAATGGTGTGGATATTGATACGGCATTGCAGGAAGCACAGGATAATATGATTCGTGATATGAAGAACAGCTCATTCCAGTCTGTAGAAAACCTTTATGCTTATGCAAAATAAAACGATCGTATAATCGGATGCCGGATAGGACAACAGGAATGGCCGAGCTGTTCTATCCGGCATTTCCGCATTTCACATAAATGTCCGTTTAGGGAAAAGGAGGAATGTTTCTATGTTCAGAAAATCACATCCTTTGCAGAGCAAGAGTGAAATTCTTCTGCGAAATATTGTAGTATTGGTAATGGTTGTATTTTTTACGGTATTTCTGATTGTTCCGATCGGCATCGCGTTTGCCGGAAGCTTTCATGAATGGAATCCGTTAAGCGGTACTTATCGTTTCCTGGGACTTGAGAACTACAAGGAAGTATTTACCAGTGCCCTGTTTGGCAAATCTATGCTTAATACGCTGATATTCTCTGTTGTGGTAATTATTTTCCGTGTGGGCCTCGGCCTTGGAATTGCCTATGCGATTTATTCTCCGCTGATCAGGCTGAAAAGCTTTTTCCGCGCGGTGTATTACATGCCTGTAGTTACACCTATGGTTGCGGTTGCGTTTGTCTGGAAGTTTATGTATAATCCGCAGATCGGTGTCATCAATCAGATTTTTCATCTGGATCTGAACTGGCTGATGAATCCGAAAACGGCTCTTCTGGCAGTTATGATCATGACCATCTGGAAAGATTTCGGATATGCGGTTGTTATGTATATGGCAGGTCTCTATTCTCTTCCTTCCGATGCACTGGAAGCAGCAAAGGTGGATGGGGCCAATGCCTGGCAGACATTCCGCTACATCACATTTCCGCTGCTTAAGCCAATGACCCTGTTTGTTGTCATTACATCCATCATTGCTTATATTCAGGCATATGTGCAGATCCTGATCATGACAGAGGGCGGCCCCGGAACAGCTACGTACCTTGCTTCCTATATTATTTATGATGAGGCATTTGTAAAATATAACTTTGGTTATGCATCTGCATTGTCCTTTGTACTTTTCGTTGTGACTGCTGCATTTACTTTATTATCCTTTAAAGTATCAGGAACAGAAGAATAGGAGGACCGTTATGAGAAGAAAAATTAGTAGTATTGCATTGAATGTGCTTTTGCTGGCACTTGGTATCGTAACAGTATATCCTTTTGTGTGGATGCTGAGTTCTTCCTTCAAACAGAACAAAGAAATTCTGGCATTGGAGCAGCATCTGCTTCCGCAGGCCTTTGTGACAAATAACTACATGAATATGAATGCGCACTTTAATTTTATGCGCTTTTTTGCAAACAGTTTATTTGTTACCATTGTAGTTACCGTAGCAGTTGCATACACCAGCACGCTTTGCGGATTTGTTCTGAGTAAATATAAATTCAAAGGCAGAAATCTTCTGTTTGGATTTGTATTGTCAACGATGATGCTTCCATGGTGTGTAACGATTATTCCAAAGTATTCCATGATCCAGTCGTTCGGGTGGATGGACAGCTATAAAGCGCTGATCATTCCGGCTCTGTTCAGCGGATTTGGAATCTTTAATATGAGGCAGCATATCACGACGCTGCCGGATGAAATACTGGAAGCGGCAAGGATTGACGGGGCAAATGAATTTTTCATTTTCCACAGGATCATCCTTCCGATGGCGAAGAACGGTATTTCCAGTATTGCGATTTTCCAGTTTTTGTGGACATGGGAAGATTTCCTCTGGCCATACCTGGTTATCAACTCTCAGGAAAAACAGCTTCTGGCTGTTGGACTGAAAATGTTTAACGGACAGTATTCAACAGACTATGGCGCATTGTTTGCGGCTACAGCGATTTCCATTGTGCCGGTATTGCTGATTTATCTGTTCTTCCAGAAACAGTTTATCGCAGGTATTGCAGCATCGGCTGTGAAAGGTTGATGAAGTGAGTCTTTTATGATAGACTGATCCGTATGTATTTGACAACATGTATAAGGAGATCATTTATGGAGACAGTTTACAGAGTCAAAACAAGACCTCTTGCCCTGGAAGCGAATATCGTAAAAGGGGAAAAATACAGAATTACCATGCTGACAGAAGGTCTGATCCGGCTGGAATACAGTGAAGATGGCATTTTTGAGGATCGTGCGACCCAGATGGCGTTTTATCGGGATTTTCCGGAAACCGATTATCGTGTGGTGCGTTCTGCGGACGGCATCGAGATACAGACTTCAAGAATTCAGCTGCTTTATAATGAACAGGAATTTTCCAGCCATGGACTGAGCATTCAGGTAAAAGGAAACTTAAGCGCCTATCACAGCATCTGGCATTATTCCGAAGAGATTCACGATCTTGGCGGTACCGCAAGGACCCTGGATGAGGCGGACGGCGAAACGGAACTGGATCGCGGATGCATTTCCGCATTTGGCTATTCTCTGCTGGATGACAGCGCTTCCCAGATCGTTCTGGAAGATGGCTGGATCGAACCTCGCAGAAGGGGGATTCAGGATCTGTATTTCTTTGGATACGGGAGAGATTATAAGGAAGCGCTGAATGATTTTTATCGTCTTTGCGGAAAAACTCCCATGCTTCCCAGATTTGCACTGGGTAACTGGTGGAGCCGGTATTATGCATATTCAGAAGAAACTTACATGAAGCTGATGGATCAATTTGAGGAGAAAAAGATCCCCTTTACGGTTGCCGTTATTGATATGGACTGGCATATAGTGAAGATTGACCCCAAATACGGCAGCGGCTGGACCGGTTATACCTGGAACAGAGAGCTCTTTCCGGACCCTCCCCGTTTTCTGAAAGGGCTTCATGACCGGGGCATGCATATTACACTGAATGTCCATCCTGCAGAAGGTGTAAAGGCACATGAAGAAATGTATGTGGAAATGGCAAAAGCGCTTGGGGTGGATTATGAAAAGGAAGATCCGATTCATTTTGATATTACGGATCCGAAATTTCTGGAGGCCTATTTCAGGTACCTTCATCATCCTATGGAAGAGGAAGGCGTGGATTTCTGGTGGCTGGACTGGCAGCAGGGCGGAAACTGCAAAATAGAAGGCCTGGATCCTCTTTGGATGCTGAACCACTTTCATTTCCTTGACAGCGGAAGAAACGGAAAACGTCCCATGACGTTCTCCAGATATGCCGGACCCGGAAGTCACCGCTATCCGGTGGGCTTTTCCGGCGATACCATTGTGACCTGGGAATCTCTTGATTTTCAGCCTTATTTCACGGCAACGGCAGCGAATATCGGATATGGCTGGTGGAGCCATGACATCGGCGGCCACATGATGGGATATAAAGATGATGAAATGGAAGCGCGCTGGACACAGTTTGGCATCTATTCCCCGATTATGCGTCTGCATAGTTCCAGCAGCGAATTCAACGGAAAAGAACCCTGGCGGTTTAAGAAGGAAACGGAACTGGTCATGGAGGATTCTCTGCGCCGGAGACATGAGATGATGCCTTATCTCTATACCATGAATTACAGGAGCTATGCGGAAAATCTTCCGCTGATGCTGCCGATGTATTATGAATACCCGCAGGAGAGGGAAGCGTATCAGGTAAAAAATCAGTATTTCTTTGGAACGGAACTGATGGTGGCACCTGTCACTACTCCAAGAATCAAAGGCCTTAATGTGGCAAAAACGAAGGTCTGGCTGCCGGAAGGACGCTGGTACGACATTTATACAGGAATGATGTATGATGGCGGAGGCAGTATAGATATGTATCGGCCGCTGGAAAGTATTCCGGTACTGGCAAAGGCCGGAGG